>JAHCAT010000010.1 GCA_019634735.1 Lysobacterales bacterium
GGGAGCAGGGGAGCAGGGGAGCAGGGGAGCAGGGGAGCAGGGGAGCAGGTCAAGCGGGAGGCGTGCGCTGCTTGCGGCGGCGCCGCACTTCTCCCCTCCCCCGCGGGCGGGGGAGGGGCCGGGGGAGAGGGCAGCTGGGTCAAGGCGTGGTGCAGAGGGCTCGCCTCGCACTCTTCGGGAGTCTTGCCGCGCACAGGTTGAGCGCGTGCCGATTCACAACCGGTGGTGGCGAAAGGCGCGTGACCCTGGCTGCCGGGACCGACGCTCGCGGCAGGGTCCGGGGGCATGGAGCCACCCCTGACCCGACCCGGCCAGCCCCGTTGCGGGGCTGGCCGGGGACCGATCACTTGATCAGCAGGTCGGCTTCCTTCTTGCCGCTGTCGAGCAGGCCCTGGAACCAGCGCGGGCGCTTGCCACGTCCGGTCCAGGTCTGCTCGGCATTGGCCGGATTGCGGTACTTGGGCGGCACGACGCCGCGCTTGCCGCCCTTCTTGGCGCGCGAGGCCTTGCCGAACAACTCCTCAATGGAATAACCGCGCTCGCGGGCGAAGGCGATGACCTCGCCACGTACGGTATCGAGCTGCTCGCGGTGCAGGTTTTCCTTGCGGTCCTGGGCCTGTCGGATCAATGCGTCCAGCTCCGATTGCGAAAGTTTGGTGATATCGACACTTGCCATTGCATTCTCCGTAAAGCGCGCGTGGGAAAAGCCATTGCCGTACCGGGCTGTCTCGCCCGGGGCGGGAACGGAAAAACGGGTGGAACCGGCTTCGTACCACTGTCACCGGGAAACCGTGGCGTATTCAATCACATCCGACCGCGCAGGGAGTGTGATTTTCGTCACCGTTACGGTCGGGGACTGATTTTACAGGCGATTATGCGCTCCCACCCATCGCCGCGGCGAGGCAGTACCGTCTGCAACCTGCGTCGGCGAGCACACACTGAGCCCGGATGAGTCGGACACTTCCACACAACTGCCTGCGGGCAGCCCCCGAATAACCAGCGCGGGATTCTGGGCGAGCCTGGGAATACCCGTCCGGGCGGGGCGGACTCCGGGCCGAACGGGCTGCTCCAGCGTGCCTCCCGTTTCGCCCAGCCCATAGGGAAAGGGCGTATCGAGCCGGCTCGGGGCGCTGCAGGTCTTGCGCTAACCCCCAATTCCACGGACCGTTCCGGTCCCCGGTCCCCGGTCCCCCCATGCCGCTCAACCCCGCAGCAACTCCAGCAACCCCGCACGATCCAGGCTGCGTGCCTCGCTGTCGCGACGGCCACGGTACTCGAAGCTGCCGGCGGCCAGTCCCCGCTCCGACACCACGACGCGGTGCGGAACGCCGATCAGCTCGATGTCCGCGAACATCGGCCCCGGGCGCAGGCCGCGGTCGTCCAGCAAGGTCTCGATCCCAAGGCCGCGAAGCTCGTCGTATAGCGCGCCCGCGGCCGACTCGACCTCGGCATTGCCCTTGGGATTGATGATGCACACGGCCACCTGCCAGGGCGCCATCGGCGCCGGCCAGGCGATGCCGCTGGCATCGTGGTTCTGTTCGATGGCGGCGGCGACGATCCGCGACACGCCGATGCCGTAGCAGCCCATGTGCATGACCCGTGCGGCGCCGGCCTCGTCCAGCACCGTGGCGCCCAGCGCCTGCGCGTACTTCTGGCCGAGCTGGAAGATGTGGCCGACCTCGATGCCCCGGCACAGCGACAGCGTGCCGCGGCCGTCGGGGGAGGCATCGCCCTCGACCACCGAGCGCAGGTCCTCGATGGCGTGCGGCTCGGGCAGGTCGCGGCCCCAGTTGACGCCGCTGAGGTGGAAGCCCTCGGCATTGGCGCCGCAGGTGAAGTCGGCGAGCGCCGCGACCGCACGGTCGGCGATCACCGTGACCTGCCGGGCCGGCGCCACCGGGCCGATGAAGCCCGGCCGGCAGCCCAGGTGGTCGACGATCTCCTGGTCGGTGGCCAGCCGGTAATCGGGGCCGAGCGCGGCCAGGTTGCCGGCCTTGACCTCGTTGACCTCGTGGTCGCCGCGCACCAGCAGCAGCACGAAGCCGGCGGCACCGACCACCGCCACCGACTTGACGGTCGCGGCCAGCGGCTGGCCCAGCAGGGCGGCGACCTCGGCGCAGGTGGTCTGGGTCGGGGTCGACACCTTTTCCATGTCACGGGCAGGGGCTGGCCGCGGTCCGGGCGCGGCGGCGACCGCCTTTTCCAGGTTGGCCGCGTAATCCGAGTCCGGGCAGTACGCGATCACGTCCTCGCCGGAATCGGCCAGCACGTGGAACTCCTGCGAGGCATCGCCGCCGATCGCGCCGGAGTCCGCCTGCACGGCGCGGAAGCGCAGGCCCAGGCGCTCGAAGATGCGTGTGTAGGCCTGGCGCATGTTCTCGTACTCCGCCGCCAGGCACTCCGGCGTCACGTGGAAGGAGTAGGCGTCCTTCATAAGGAATTCGCGCGCGCGCATCACCCCGAAGCGCGGCCGGATCTCGTCGCGGAACTTGGTCTGGATCTGGTACACGTTCACCGGCAGCTGCCGGTAGCTGGCCAGCTCGCCGCGCGCCCAGTCGGTGACCACCTCCTCGTGGGTGGGCCCGTAGCAGAACTCGGCGTCCTTGCGGTCCTTCAGCTTCAGAAGCTGGCCGCCGAAACGCTGCCAGCGGCCGGTCTCTTCCCACAGCTCGCGCGGCTGGACCGAAGGCATCAGCAGTTCCAGTGCGCCGGCCCGGTCCATCTCTTCGCGCACCACCGCCTCCACCTTGCGCAGCACCTTCAGGCCCAGCGGCGTCCAGGTGTAGATGCCCGCCGCCAGCCTGCGGATCATGCCGCTGCGCAGCATGAGCTGCTGGCTGACCACGTCGGCATCGGCCGGCGTTTCCTTGGTGGTGTGCAGGTGGAAGCGGGACAGTCGCATGGCGGGCTGGTTGGCGGGCTCGAAGGGGCGGCCATGGTAGCGGGACTCGGGACTCGGGACTCGGGACCAGGGACCAGGGACCAGGGACCAGGGACCAGGGACCAGGGACCAGGGACCAGGGAGCAGGGAGCAGGGAGCAGGGACCAGGGGGACCAGGGAGCAGGGAGCAGGGAGCAGGGAGCAGGGAGCAGGGAGCAGGGAAGGTGGAGCAGGGAGCAGGAGCAGGAGCAGGGAGCAGGGAGCAGGGAGCAGGAGCAGGGAGCAGGAGCAGGGAGCAGGGGAGCAGGGAGCAGGGAGCAGGGCGGAGCAGGGAGGAGCAGGGAGCAGGGAGCAGGGAGCAGGGAGCAGGGAGCAGGAGCAGGAGCAGGAGCAGGAGCAGGAGCAGGAGCAGGAGTGCGGAGTGAGGAGCAGGAGCAGGAGTGGTGGAGCAGGAGCAGGAGCAGGAGCAGGAGCAGGAGCAGAGCAGGAGCAGGAGCAGGAGCAGTGAGCGGAGCAGGAGCGAGCAGGAGCAGGAGCAGGAGCAGGAGCAGGAGCAGGAGCAGGAGCAGGAGCAGGGAGCAGGAGCAGGAGCAGGAGCAGGAGCAGGAGCAGGAGCAGGAGCAGGAGCAGGGAGCAGGAGCAGGAGCAGGAGCAGGAGCAGGAGCAGGAGCAGTGAGCAGGAGCAGGAGCAGGAGCAGGAGCAGGGAGCAGGAGCAGAGCAGGAGCAGGAGCAGGCAGGAGCAGGAGCAGGAGCAGGAGCAGGAGCAGGAGCAGGAGCAGGAGCAGGAGCAGGAGCAGGAGCAGGAGCTGGAGCTGGAGCTGGAGCTGGAGCTGGAGCTGGAGCTGGAGCAGGAGCAGGAGCGGGAGCAGGAGCAGGAGCAGGAGCAGGAGCAGGAGCAGGAGCAGGAGCAGGAGCAGGAGCAGGAGCAGGGCGTGGTGATGGGCGATCTGCGTGGTCTGCTTGCGACGGCACCGCACTTCTCCCCTCCCCCGCGACGCGGGGGAGGGGCGGGGGAGAGGGCACTACGGGCCCCATAAAGCATTGGCAGTGCAGGCTTTTCTGTTGGGACTGCCGTTTCCACTCCCGGGCGATAGCCCTTGGCTTGTCCGGGGCGTGATACGAACGCCCCCGAGTCCCCGTATAAGGGACTGTCAGTGCGGTCGGTCTGGCGGGGCCCCGGGCAACCGGGATGCGATCCGGGTCACAAGTGTTTCAAAACACTTGACTTGCCCGGGTACCCCCCCTAGAGTCGCCGCGTCGGGCATCCGCCGTTCAGGTTGCGCTTAGGCTGCGCCGGGAAGGCAGATCAACTTGGCGGGCGCAAGCCCTGTTTCGACACTCAATCTGATGGGAGATGAATCAGATGTCTCGTAAGTTCAATGCTCTGCTGGGCCTGGGCGCCCTGGCTTTCGCCTCCTCCGCATTCGCGCAGTGCCCGAGCAGCCCGGTTCCGCCGTGGTCGTCGCAGTCGGCGCTGGGCGGTACGGTTGCGATCGTTGCCGGTGGATACGACGGCACTTCGTGCCGCATGAATGCCCAGATCACGGTCAACGGTCCTGGCGTCAATGCTTTCGTTCGCGACAACACGCCGGCTAACGAGCCGCGCTACCGCGCTCAGTTCCTCATCAACGTCGACACCCTGACCGGTCTGAACTCCATCCAGTCGGCCAAGGTCTTCGGTGCGAATACTGACGCCAGCCACCTCTCGCTGAGCGATGTCGTCCGCCTTTCGGTGTTCGGCAACCTCGCTGGCACCCAGAAGGTTCTGGGCATTCTGACCGTGTGCGAGGGCGCGGCCGGTAACCAGTGTTCCGCCACCACCCCGCTTGCCGCCGGCGTCAACCGTGTTGAGCTCGATTGGCAGAAGGGCCCGACCGGCTCGCTCCGCGTCTGGGTGAACAACACCAATGAGGCCTCGCCCACGCTGACTCTGAACGGCAACAGCAACGGCTGGGGTGGTGTGGACTTCGCGACCCTCGGCTTGGCGAACGCCAGCCCGGGCTTCCGTTCCAGCCAGCTCAACCGCGCGGTGGGTTTCGACGAGTTCGACTCGCGTCGCCAGACGTTCATCGGTAACTGATTTTTTGGTTCACTTAGGAGATAACGAATGAAGCGCGTTCTGTTCGCTTCCATTGCGCTGGCCTTCGGGGCCAACGCGATGGCCAACACCTGTGCCGCTCCGCTGCCTATCGCCGGTGGCACCATCAATGGCGATACCTGCACTGCGCCTAACAGCCTGCCGAGCTACGGCGGAACTGTCAGCCCGCAGCGCGAAGTCGTTTACAGCTTCGTGGCGCAGGATGCCAACGGCTCCGTTGCGATCAGCGGTCCGATTCCGGATGGTGCGGTGTTCCTGATGCCGTCGCCGTGCTCGTCCTCGACGGATCCGATCGCTTTCGGCTTCGCCGGCACCCCGATGGCTGTGACTGGTCTGACCAATGGCCAGACCTACTACGTCATCGTGACCACCGATCCGGGCGGTCCGAATGATGCTTGTGGCGCGTACACTCTGAACGTCACGCCGCAGCTGCCGGTCGAGTTGCAGAGCTTCACGATCGACTGATTCAACGTAGCCGAGTCCTGGTCTACGTGGTATTGGAAGGCCCGGCGCAAGCCGGGCCTTCTTTTTTGCAGAGAGCTGTGGTCCTGGCGGTAGCAGTCGTCGGATTCGCAACGCACCGGAGCAATAGCCCCGAGGTGCCGGTCCAGATGCGCTCTTGCGGATGCTCGATGGTGGCAAACACGATGCGATGGGACCGCCTGAGGACCCGTGTGCGCTCAGGTGTGCTCCCACACTGAGCGGTTGACCGGCGGGTTTCTTTGGGCGGCCTCACAGTGAGGGTGTCGAATCTTCTCGCGCTGTGATGTCTGCTGCGCTGGAGGTGCCGTCCTTGGGAGGGGGCAAGACCGATTCGTAGTTCTGGATGCAAGGGCAACCGCCTGTCCGGCGACTGCGTTGAACCGTCTTCGAGCGTGGGCATGAATGCGCTGAATCGACTCGGCGACGAGTCCTCGCCGATGCATGCGGTCATCCCGATCGGACGTCCTTGGACGCCAAGTCCCACCCGCGACACCATCACAAGGGGTCGCCCCCCCCGGAGCAGCAAAAAGGGCCTGCATCGCTGCAGGCCCTTGGTGACTGGCTCCCGAGGTCAGACTCGAACTGACGACCCTCTGATTAACAGTCAGATGCTCTAACCGGCTGAGCTACTCGGGATCGGGTCAGGGGCGGGATTGTGACGGCAGCGGACCAGCCCGTCAAGCGCAGGGAAGGAGGGGCGGGCACGTGGCCGAGCCGGCGAGCGCAGCCCGTCTGCAGGCGTTCGGAAGCCGGGTGTTGACGGATGCCGTCGGAGTCCCCATACTTCGCCGCCTCGCGCCCGTAGCTCAGTTGGATAGAGTACCAGGCTACGAACTTGGTGGTCGGAGGTTCGAATCCTTCCGGGCGCGCCATCTGTACCCACGACGGCTTCCTTCGGGAAGCCGTCGTGCTGTCCGGGCTCCGCCTCTGTTGGCGGCGCGACCAGTATGGCTCCGCCGCCATGTTCCTCGAGACGAGGTGGTGTGCAGGGCGTTCGTGAAATGGCGGAACAGCGTCTTGCCGGCGCTTCGCCTGCCGCTTACCATCGCGTCGACGCGAATGCCGTCGCCACATCCTTCGTCGGGGCATAGCTCAGCCTGGTAGAGCGCCAGCTTTGGGAGCTGGATGTCGAGAGTTCGAATCCCTCTGCCCCGACCACTCCATGCACGCCCCGGACCTCCAGCCGGGCGCTCGCAAGATCGACGACGTGCGCCGGCGCCCCGTCGCGCCGCGGCGCATGCGCGACCTCCGCGATGTCGTGGCAAACACTCATCGATGACACCCGGGGGCGCAGTTCGATTGCGCCGGCGTGCTGCAACGCGCCCGGCCCTTGTGGCCGCGATGCGCGAGGTGCTGTGCGTTCAGGAGTGCCCCGCTGATCGATAGCACCCGCTCGCGTGCCCGGGTGCCTGCGGCCAGCCCATGAGCGCGGCGGCGGCGCCTGGCCGTGCTGCGCTATCCTTCGCGGCACGCGCCCGTAGCTCAATCGGATAGAGCACCGGCCTTCTAAGCCGGTGGTTGCAGGTTCGATTCCTGCCGGGCGCGCCATCGAATCAAGGCCTTGCGCGTGCCGCTGGGCCGCTTCCTGAAAACTCTCCTGAAAACTCGGCTCAGGACGTGCTGTTTCCGCGTCCGCGCCCCGCAAGCGCCGCTCCGGAAACCTGTCCCAGGAATCGCCTTGCCCGGCAGGATTCGTGCCCCCTGATGGCCCGCCGGTTTCCGGGGGCGCCCCGGCTGAGTACCCGGAGCCAGGTGCACGGCAGCCGTCGGCCGTCCCACACTACCTCCGCGCCCTGGCGCTGTGTTCTCACCCCACGCTGGATCTCCGTCGATCGCGCAGGTGCACGCATGGACGCACGTCGCTGCGGGCTCACTCTACGCCGGGTTGCGCTGTCGCCTCGGTTTGGCTGCGGTAGCGCTGCCTGGCGGCGCCTGCGGCCGCGGCTCTACAGCGGAATTGGCCAGCTCGACCAGCACGTCGGCGTGGCAGGGTGCGTCGAGTGCGCACCAGCACGCCAGGTCGCGCCCGCGCAGCGACGGCAGCGCGACCAGCAGGCGTTGTCGCGCCTCGGCCAGGGGCGCCGGGCAGGCTGGGGTGGCAAGCCAGTCGCGGAATGCCTTGACGGCGGTGCAGGCATCCTGATCGCCGTCCACCCGGAACGGATCGCCGAAGCGGCCGGGACGGGCGACGCTGACCGTGCCGGGCGGCAGGCGCCAGCCCTTGCGGCGGGAAAGACGGATTCGGTGGGGCAGGTCGGTCATCGCCAGGTCCTGGCGCATCCGGGCGCCGCGCACTTGTGGCAATCCGTTTGCGGCCTGCTAGAATGCGCGTCCGCTGTGGTGGATGTAGCTCAGTGGTAGAGCACTGGATTGTGGCTCCAGATGTCGCGGGTTCGATCCCCGTCTTCCACCCCACTGTTCGAGGCTCCGGCAGCCGCCGGAACGATCGCCGGCCCGCACCCGGGTGCGCCGCCGGCAAGACGCCCGCGCCGTGATCTTGCACGCGGCGCCGGGAGTCGTCACAATCTCGCGTCTGCACGTCTCGGCGGGCTGTTAGCTCAATGGTAGAGCAGCTGACTCTTAATCAGTAGGTTCGGGGTTCGAGTCCCTGACAGCCCACCACTTTCCTCCGGGGCACGTGCACGCAGGCATCGATCCCACGCGGGCGAAAGTGGCGGAATTGGTAGACGCGCTGGATTTAGGTTCCAGTGGGGCAACCCGTGAGAGTTCGATTCTCTCCTTTCGCACCACGCCGCTGATCGACACCCACCGCCCCGCGGATTCCGGCCAAGCGTCCGGCTGCGGGCCACTTGCCGCAGGATCGTCCATGCAGATTTCCCTCGAGAACACCGGCACCTTCGAGCGCAAGCTCACGGTGACCCTCCCCGCCGACCGCCTGGACGATGCCGTCCGCAGCCGCCTGCAGCGCCTCAGCCGCGAGGTGCGCCTGAAGGGCTTCCGCCCGGGCAAGGTGCCGATGTCTGTGGTCGAGAAGCGCTTCGGTGCACAGGTGCGCGAAGAGGCCTACGGTGAGCTGGTGCGCGACTCGTTCGGCGAAGCGTTGCGCCAGGAGAACCTTCGTCCGGCGATGGCGCCGCGGATCACCCCGGTGGCGCAGGGCGAGCAGGGCGAGGTCGCCTATACCGCCGAATTCGAAGTGATGCCCGAGCTCGACAAGGTCGATGTCGCCGGCCTGTCGGTCGAGCGTGTCGAGTCTTCGGTGGCCGACCACGACATCGACGAGATGATCCAGACCCTGCGCCTGCAGCGCCGCACCTGGAACCGCGTGCAGCGGCCGGCGGTCGCCGGCGACATGGTGCTGTTCGAGCACGTGGCCGAGCACGAGGGCAAGCGCTGGCCCGCCGAGGGCGTGGATCGTGCCGGCACCATCCTGGGTTCGGGCGCCATGCTCGAGGGCCTGGAGTCCGAGCTGGTCGGGCTGTCTCCGGAGCAGGAGAAGTCCTTCGACCTGGCCTTCCCGGCCGATTGGCGCGACGCGCACCTGGCGGGCAAGACCGCCCGGGTGACGGTCAAGGTCAGCCATGTCCAGGAGTCGCAGCTGCCGGAGGTCGACGAGGCCTTCATCGGCAGCTTCGGCATCCCCGGCGGCGACATGGCTAAGTTCCGCGCCGATGTCCGCGCCAACCTGGAGCGTGAGCTGTCGAACGCGCTCATGCTTCGCCTGAAGAACACGGTCATCGGCCAGTTGCTGGATGCCCACCAGGAGCTGGCGGTCCCGCAGGGAATGGTGGCCGCGGAGGCCCAGGCGCTGCAGCGCGACGCCGAGCGCCAGCGCCAGCAGGCGCGGGAGCAGGGGCGCGAGCTGCCGCCGGTGCCGCCCACCGAGGCCTTTGCCGAACCGGCGTCGCGCCGGGTCCGCGCCGCGGTGCTGATCGGGGCGATCGCCCAGCAGAACGGCATCCGCCTCGACGCACAGCGGGTCCGCGAGGCGCTGGCCCAGATCGCCGCCACCTACGAGGAGCCGGACCAGGTGATCCAGCTCTACTATTCCAACGAGCAGCTCATGGCCGGCCTGCAGCAGCGCGTGCTGGAGGACCAGGTTGCGGAGTGGGTCGCCACCCAGGCGAAGGTGCAGACCCGTACGCTGGGTTTCGCCGAGGTGATGAAGCCGCAGCAGGGCTGAGGTTCCGCCATTCCTGGCACCGAAGAAACCGCGCCGCTGGCGCGGTTTCTCGTTTTCGGCGCTGCGCCAAGGGATCGCCCCCGCACGGCGGGCTGATCTGGCGGTGCCTGCCGGTGGCGGAAGCAGAGGTAGCAACCGACGCCCGGGTGGACGAGGCGGACAGTTCCCCCGATCGCGCTTGCTTTCCGGCCGCCCGACCCAAACTCTGGCATGCTGCCTTCAGAGTTTTCCCGGAGATCGACATGGACCGTACCCCGTTTTCCCCGCAGGCCCTGAACCTGGTGCCGGTGGTCGTCGAGCAGACCTCGCGCGGCGAGCGCGCCTACGACATCTACTCGCGCCTGCTCAAGGAGCGCGTAGTGTTCATGGTCGGTCCGGTCGACGACTACATGGCCAACGTGGTGGTCGCGCAGCTGCTGTTCCTGGAATCGGAGAACCCCGACAAGGACATCGCGCTGTACATCAACTCGCCGGGAGGCTCGGTCAGCGCCGGCCTGGCCATCTACGACACCATGCAGTTCCTGAAGCCCGACGTCAGCACCATGTGCATCGGCCAGGCGGCCAGCATGGGTGCGCTGCTGCTCGCCTCCGGCGCAGCCGGCAAGCGTTATTCGCTGCCGCACTCGCGGATCATGATCCACCAGCCCTGGGCGGGCGGCATCTCCGGGCAGGCGACCGACATCTCCATCCATGCCAAGGAGATCCTCGACACCCGCGAACGGCTCAACCGCATCCTCGCCCGCCACACCGGACAGGACATCGAGACCATCGCCCGCGACACCGACCGCGACAACTTCATGGATGCCGCGCGTGCCAGGGAATACGGCCTGATCGACCAGGTCCTGGAGCGGCGCCCGGAGGCGGTCCCGGCCTGACCGGCAGTGTCCAGGCGATGCCAGGTACGGCCCATCCGCTGATCCTCGCCGACGAGGCGGCCATCGCCGGGCTGCTGGCCGGCGTCCGCCGGATCGCGGTGCTGGGCATCAAGACGCCGGCGCAGGCCGACCAGCCCGCCTGGTACGTTCCCGAATCCCTGCACCGGGCCGGGCTCGACGTGATTCCGGTGCCGGTCTACTACCCCGAGGTCACCGAGCTGCTCGGCCGGCCGGTGCACCGTACCGTGGCCGGCATCGACGGCCCGGTCGACCTGGTCGATGTGTTCAGGCGCGCCCGCGACCTGCCCGGCCACCTGGACGACCTGCTGGCGGCCCGGCCGCGCGCCGTGTGGCTGCAGTCCGGCATCCGCGACGAGGCCTTCGCG
The DNA here is from genome assembly GCA_019634735.1 of Lysobacterales bacterium. Taxonomy (NCBI): domain Bacteria; kingdom Pseudomonadati; phylum Pseudomonadota; class Gammaproteobacteria; order Lysobacterales; species Lysobacterales bacterium. The sequence goes on from JAHCAT010000010.1 coordinate 10,869, forward strand.
CTGGCGCTGGCGCAGGCCGGCATTGCCGTTGTCCAGGACCGTTGCCTGATGGTCGACTGGCAACGGCTGGGTCCGCGTTTGCCCGGCGTCTGATCCGGCCGGTGCCAGCTGGCCTGGGCGGAATGCTTGCGGGGCGGGGGACCGGGGACCGGGGACCGGGGACCAAGGGGGCCTGGAACCGGATTCGGCTCGCTGCCTTCAGCGGGACTCGCTGGCGTCGCTGGCTGCGGGCAGACGCCGCACCGGCAACGGCACGTTGCACAGCTCGACGACGCCGGTGGGTTCGTGGAACCAGGGTTCGTGGCGGTTCCGGCGCGATTCGACCAGGCGCGCGAAGGTGGCGGTGTCGGTGCGCAGCACCTGCAACGGCTCGCGCACCTCGTCGGGCAGGTCGGCCGCAAGGTAGGCCGATTCGATGGTCACCCAGAGCCCCGGGTCCTCGTGGAATCCCATCGGGCCGCTGCCGCGGCGCAGGCTGGACAGGTGCTCGATGCCGGACAGCACGCGTCCGACCAGGGTGATGTTGCGGTCCAGGTGGCGCGGCCCGTGGCCGATCACGACGTAGAGCTGGCTGCCGTTGCCCGAGCCCGGGTCATTGCCACGCCCGACGCCGACCATGCCCGGGCAGTGCGCCAGCCAGGCCTCGCCGGTGGAAGAGGTGCGCGCCGCCGGGAAGCCTTGCACCCAGCCGACCTGTGGGGCATAGACATCGCCGTCAGGGAGCCGGGTGAACGGCAGGTCGGCGGCCGGTCGCACGAATTCCGGGTCGAGCAGCGAAGCCGCCTCGCCCAGCGGACGGGCCTTGCCCGGGTCGTCGGCATCGGGGTCGCCCCACTGCACCACGTAGTTCTCCTGCACCCGCAGGATCGGCAGGCCGTCCCAGTAGCGCTGCCGCGTCAGGCGCCGGACGTTCTCCGCATGGCGGGGCGCGAACGCCGGCGCCAGCTCGACGATCACCCGGCGCTCGCCCTCGAGGTCGAAGTAGACGAGGTCGGCCGGATCGGGCGTGCGCCAGTCGTCCGGACCGGCGACGGCCAGGACCGAGGCGAGCGTGGGCGGTTCCTGCACCGTTACGTCGGACGCCGCGCTGGCGGCGATCGTCGGCACGGCCAGGGCGAGAAGCAGGCTGGCAGGGCGCATGGCCGGTGTCCTCGGGCTGCTGGGGCGTCAGAGTATGGCGCGGATGGCGATGGCCCGGGCCGGCGCAGCGACCGCCCATGCGCCGGGGCCGGACGGAACCGGCTCTGCGCCACCGCACGGCGACGCGCACGGATACCGCCCCGGCGGCGTCGCTCAGCTCGACAGCTTCAGCCCGACCAGCCCGGCGAGGATCAGCATCACGCTGGCGACCCGAAGCGCGGCGGCGCTTTCGCCGAACAGCACGATGCCGGCGAGGAAGGCGCCGGCCGTGCCGATCCCGGTCCACGCCGCGTAGGCCGTGCCCAGGGGCAGGGTGCGAAGCGCCAGGGCCAGCAGCCAGAGGCTGACCATCATCGCCGCCACGGTGAGCACGGCGGGACCCGGGCGGGTCAGGCCGTTGGAGAGTTTCAGGCCGACCGCCCAGGCGATCTCGAACAGTCCGGCAAGTGCAAGCAGGGCCCAGGACATGGTGTGCTCCGATCCGATGGATGCGGGGCCGTCCCTGCGCTGGATAAGGGCGTGTCGCGGAAGCCGCCACGCCGGTCCGGGTCGTCCCGGACGGACGAATGGTGGCACACGGTGTGTCGCCCCCCGCTGAACGCGGTCAGTCGGCCGCCTCGCCGGTGCGCCGGGCCGGCGCCCTGGCGTGGACGCGGTTGCGGCCGGCGCGCTTGGCGGCGTACAGGGCGAGGTCGGCGGCATGCAGCAGGTCCTGCGGGTCCAGGCCCGGCCCCGGCGTCACGCCGGAGACGCCGGCGCTGACGGCGACCGAGAACGGCCGCCCGGAGTGGTCGACCAGCTGCAGGGTGCTGATGCGCTCTCGCAGCGCGTCGGCGCGCGCCTGCGCCGCGTCGACGCCGGTGTCCGGCAGCACCATGGCGAACTCCTCTCCGCCGAAGCGCGCGACCAGGTCGCCGGGCCGGCGCGCGCCGGCCGCCAGGCAACCGGCGATCCGGCGCAGGGCCTCGTCGCCGGCCAGATGGCCATGCCGGTCGTTGAGGTCCTTGAAGCGGTCGGCGTCGAAAAGCAGCACCGACAGCGGCCTGCCCGCCCGCAGCATGCGCCGCCATTCCTGGTCCAGGTGCTCCTCGAAGCGGCGCCGGTTGGCGACCCCGGTGAGGCCGTCGATCCGGGTCATCGCCTGAAGTCGCGTGTTCGCCTCGCGCAGGCGGGCGTTGACCTGCTCTACCTGGTGGCTGCGCTCGGCCAGCTCGGCGGTGCGAACACCGACCTCGGCCTCCAGCGCGCCGCGCAGGCGCGTTTCCGCGGCCAGCTTCTCGCGCTTGAGCAGGTTGATCCGGTCGCCCAGCGCGAAGGCCAGCAGCAGGACCTCCAGTGCCGAACCGATCTGCGCACCGTAGATGGTGACGAACACCGTCGGCAGCAGCCCCCACCAGGCGCCCACGTAGGCGATGACCCCGAAGATCAGCGCGCTGCAGGCCAGCAGGAAGAACCGGGCTGGGAGGTAGCCGCGATGCAGCACCCGCAGGCCGATGCCGAAGTAGGCCAGGCTGGACAACAGTGCCAGCAGGGCCAGTGCCGTGGTCGCCGGTTGCCAGAAGCCGGCCAGGCCCGCCAGCACGGTGAGCAGGACCAGCACGCTGAGTCCGTGCAGGGCCTGGTGGGCGCGCGGCGCCGTGCGCGGCAGATCGAGAAACACCTGCACGAAGCGGTTGCCGCTGGCGATCGCCAGGGCGATCAGGAAGAAGCTGGCCAGGCTGTTCCAGACCGGCCAGGCCGGCCAGGCCAGTTGCAGGCCGATGCCGGCACGAACGATCCAGATGGCGCCGAAGCTGAGCGCGTACAGCACGTACCACGCGTACACGCGGTCGCGCAGGCTGATCGCGAGGAACAGGTTGAACGCCGCCAGCGCCAGGATCAGGCCGGCATAGATGCCGTTGAGCAGTTCGAAGCGGCGCAGGCGCTGCTGGAAGCCTCGTTCCTCCTCGACGGCATCCAGGAAGCGGACGGGTGCCAGGTAGCCGTCGAAGCGGGCGCTGAAGCGCAGCAGCAGCTCGACCTGCCCGGGCGGCAACAGCAGCACCGGCACGTCGGCGCCCAGCGAGCGTGCGGCCAGCGGCACGGCACCACCGGTCCTGCCCCGCACCGTGCCGGCGCTGTCGAACAGGACGACCTCCTGCCAGTAGCGGGCCACGCGCAGGGCCATGGCGCGGCCGTGTGCCGCCTCCGGAAGGGTCAGCCGCAGCCACCAGTGCCGAAGCCCGCCCCGGCGTTCCAGCCCGGGAGGCGGGCTGCCCCTGCCGTCGCGCAGCATCTGCAGCGCACCCAAGGGCGACAGGCCTCCGTCGGGGTCTGCCAGGATCTCGATGCGGGCATCGAGATCTGCGCCATCGAGCAGCGGTGCCGGGTCGAGCGCCTGCGCCGCCGCCGGCATCGGCGCGAGCATCCCCAGCGTCGCCAGCAGCAGGCACAGCAGGGCGGGTAGGGGGCGGTGCACTGGCAGGGACTCCCCGGAACCAGCGGCCATCATAGGCCGCCCGTGTCGGCCCGATGTCTATTGCGCGAGCCGCCAGCCAACGAGAGCCGGACGGTCCTCGTCCCGCTTCGGGTCGGGCCGGTCCGGGATGGCAGGGCGACCGTCAGGCGCAGCGAGGAAACGCGCCTGCGCGCGGCCAGCGTGCGGTGACCCGGGCACGCCATCGGCATGGTCAGGCAGCCTCGCCGTCGGACATGCGCTCGAGCTGCTCCAGCAGGTCCGCCAGCAGCCCGTCCCAGTAGCGTGCCTGACCGAACCAGGGGAAGGCCGCAGGGAAGGCCGGATCGTTCCAGCGCCGCGCCAGCCAGGCGCTGAAGTGCAGCAGGCGCAGGCTGCGCAGGGGCTCGACCAGGCGCCACTGGCGGACATCGAAATCGCGGAACAGGGTGTAGCCCTCGAGCAGGGCGTCGCGGCGGATCGCCTGGTCCTGGTCGCCGGCCAGGAGCATCCACAGATCCTGGACCGCAGGTCCGGTCAGGCAGTCGTCGAGATCGACCACGCGCAGGTCGCCGTCGCGCAGCAGCAGGTTGCCCAGGTGGCAATCGCCGTGCAGGCGCAGGGTGGCCAGGGGGGCGAGGGCGTCGAATGCGGCTTCCGCAGCGGTCAGCAGGGCGTCGGCGACCTGCGCGAAGCGTGCTTCGATCGCCGGCGGCAGCCAGCCGTGCTCGAGCAGGAAGCGCAGGGGATCGCGCCCATGGCTGGCCGGATCCAGCCGGCCGCGATGCAGGAACGGCCGGGTCGCGCCGATCGCGTGGATGCGGCCCAGCGTGCGCCCGAGCAGCTCCAGCGTGTCCAGATCGTCGGGCTCGGGCGCGTGGCCGCCCACCACCGGGAACAGCGCGAAACGCCAGCCCTGGTGATGGTGCAGCGAGGCATCCCGGTGGACCAGGGGCGCGACCACGGGCAGTTCCGCGGCGGCCAGCTCCAGCGCGAATTCATGCTCCTCGAGGATCGCCGGGTCGCTCCAGCGATCGGGACGGTAGAACTTGGCCACCAGGGGCGCCGCATCGGCGATGCCGACCCGGTACACGCGGTTCTCGTAGCTGCCCAGGGCCAGCAGTCGGCCGTCGCAGTCCAGGCCCAGGGACTCCACCGCGTCGAGCACGGCCTCTGGCCCGAGGCCCGCGTAGGGTGCGTCTGGACCGTTCATCGGCGCCCGAACAGGCTGCGGCGCGGCGCCGGCGCGCGCTCCAGGGCGACGGCCAGATCCGCCGTACCGGGCAGCAGCCAGCAGTGGCTGCCGGCCTGCACCAGGCCGGCGTCCGCGAACGCCCGCCGGTACCAGTCCGCAGGCCGGGCATGGAAGCCGTCCAGGTCGCCCTCGACCTCGTCCTCGGCGCAGTAGGCCTCCAGCCACGCCAGGCCGTGGCCGTTGGCCACCAGGCCGGGCAGACCGGCGCGGACCTCGACGTCGTCCAGGTAGTGAAGGACATCGGCGCAGACCACGAGGTCGAAGCTGTCGTCGAAGCGCAGGCCGGAAAGGTCCCCGAAACGCGCCTCATGGAGGTTGCGGCTGCGTCCGAAGCGCTCGATGGCGTAATCGCTGCTGTCCAGTCCGAGGTACTCGACGCCGGGCCGCAATCGCCGCAGCGGCGCTCGCCAGGCGCCCTCGCCGCAGCCGACGTCCAGCACGCTGGCCAGGGGGCGACCCAGGTGGTACTCGGCGCAGGCCACCGCCAGCGCGACCTTGCGCGCCAGGGTCGCGGCGCGGTTGATGCCGTGCCGCCGGTACCAGCGGTCGAAGTAATCGCGGTCGTAACGCTTTCCGTCGGCCATGCGTGCAGTGTCCGGGCAGCGCGGGCAATTGCCAAGCGCGGCGGTGCCGCCGCTGCCGGAATCGGGGCTGACCGGAGAGCCCGGCTGCGACAGGAACCCCGGCCGCCAGACGCTAGACTGTCCGCCCCCGATATTCCGGAAGCGCCCCTGGCCACCCCCATGCCGACGCGAGCCGCCGCCGCCCTGGTCCTTGCCGCGCTTCTGCCGCTCCTGCACGGTTGTGCCGCCCTGGTCGGCCGGGCGACCTCGAACCTTGCCGGCAACCTCAGCGCCGGCATCGAGAACCACGACGACCCGGAGACCGTGGCCACCGCGCTGCCGGCCTACCTGCTGATGCTGGACGGCCTGATCGAGGGCAGCCCGGACAGCCCGGGGCTGCTGGTGGCCGGGGCTCGCCTGTACGGCGTCTACGCCGGCGTTTTCGTGGATCAGCCGGCGCGTGCCCGGCGCCTGGCACGGCGGGCCTACGACTACGCAGGGCGCGCCTTCTGTCCAACGCACCCGGGCATCTGCGCCTCGCGCGGCCAGCCGTTCGAGACGTTCGAGGCGCAGGTCGCGCAGCTGCCGGGCAGGGACCTCGAGGGCCTGTACGCCTACGCCGCCGCCTGGGCCGGCATGATCCAGGCCGACAGCGGCGACTGGGCGCTGATCGCCGAGATCCCCAAGGTCGATGCCCTGCTGCGTCGGGTGGTGGAACTGGACTCCGAGCATGCCGGGGGGCAACCATGGCTGTACCTGGGCGTGCTCGCGACGTTGCTGCCGCCTGCCTATGGCGGCAGGCCCGAGGACGGTCAGGCCCACTTCGAGCGTGCGCTCGCCCTGTCCGGCGGTCGCAACCAGATGGCCCGCGTGCTGTACGCGCAGCACTACACCCGCCTGGTGTTCGACCGCGAACTGCACGATCGTCTGGTTGCCGAGGTGCTGACCGCCGATCCCCGCGCCCCCGGCCTGACCCTGGTCAACGTGCTGGCGCAGCAACGCGCCGCCGAACTGCGCGACAGCGCCGACGACTACTTCTGAACTGGCATCGAAAGGAGCCCGGATGATCCGCTTCCCGACCCTGCTGGCCGTGCTCCTGGCACTGGCCAGCACGCCGACCCTGGCGGAGACCGTGTTCAAGGTCGCCACCCTTGCGCCCGAAGGCACCGCCTGGATGCGCGAGATGCGCGCCGCGGGCGAAGCCGTCAAGACCCGCACCGAGGGCCGCGTCTCCTTCCGCTTCTATCCCGGCGGCGTCATGGGCAACGACGCCACCGTGCTGCGCAAGATGCGGGTCGGACAGCTCAACGGCGGCGCCTTCACCGGCAGCGAGCTGGCCAGTGTCTACCCGGACACCATGATCTACGGCCTGCCGTTCCTGTTCCGCAACCATGCCGAGGTCGAGGCGGTGCGCGCGCGCATGGATCCGCTGATCGTCGAGGGTCTGGCCGAGCGCGGCTTCGTCGCGGTCGGCATCACCGGCGGCGGCTTCGCCTACCTGCTCGGCACCCGGCCGATCCGCGGTCGCGACGACCTGGTCCGGGCCAAGGCCTGGGTGCCCCAGGGCGACATCATCTCCGAGGTCACCTACGCCCAGGCCGGCGTCAATCCGGTGCCGCTGTCGATCGCCGACGTCTACACCGGCCTGCAGACGGGCCTGGTCGACACCGTCGCCAACACCCCTTCCGGCACGCTGGCCTTCCAGTGGCATACCCGCGTCCGCCACCTGGTCGACATGCCGATCGCCTACATCATCGGTGTGTTCGTGCTGGACAAGCGCACCTTCGACCGTCTGGATGCCGCCGACCAGGCGATCGTCCGCGAGGAGATGGCGGCCGGCATCGAGCGTCTGGATGCCCAGACCCGGCGCGACAACGACGCCGCCCGCGAGGCGCTGCGCGGCGAAGGCATCGAGTTCTTCCAGCCCAACGACGAAGAGCTCGCCTACTGGCAGGGCATCGGCGAGCAGGCCGCGGCACGCTTGATGGAGCGCGAGTCGTTCTCGCGCGGCAACTACGAGGCGATGATGGCGGCGTTGGCTGCCGCGCGCGCTGCGGCCGGCGGCTGATGGCGCAGGCGGGCCCGCGCTGGCGGTGGCTGCACCGGTCCGAGGACCTGGTGCTGGCGCTCCTGCTCGGGCTGCTGGTGCTGCTGGCGGTGCTGCAGATCGTCCTGCGTACGGTGTTCGACACCGGCCTGCTCTGGCTCGATCCGCTGCTGCGCGCCCTGGTGCTGTGGGTGGCGATGCTCGGCGCCATGGTGGCGGCGCGCGAGGGCCGGCACATCGGCATGGATCTCGCCAGCCGCCTGCTGCCGCCGCTGCCGGCGCGGATCGCGCGCCTGCTGTCCTGGGGCTTCGCCGCCGCGGTGTCCGGTCTGCTCGCCTGGCAGGCCGCCCGGATGGTCGCCGACGAGCGGGCCATGGGCACACTGGCGTTTGCGCAGGTGCCGGTCTGGTGGGTGCAGGCGATCCTGCCGGTGGCCTTTGCGGTGATCGCCCTGCGTCTCGCGCTGGGGGCCCTGGCGCCGCCCCGGCACGGTGGCGCCGATCAGCCTGCCGCCAGCTTCGACCCGGCTGCACCGCGGTGACCGTGGCGCCGTTCACCGTGCTGCTCGCGCTGCTGGCCCTGGTCGGCGCGCCGCTGTTCGCGGTGATCGCCGCGGTCGCCTTCTGGGGCTTCCACCGCGAGGGCCTGGACCTTTCGATCGTCGCCATCGAGTTCTACCGGCTGGCCGACATGCCGGTGCTGGTCGCCATCCCCCTGTTCACGCTGGCCGGCTACCTGCTGGGCGAGAGCGGCGCGCCGCGCCGGCTGGTGCGCCTGTCCGACGCACTGCTGGGCTGGCTGCCCGGCGGCCTGGCGATGGTCGCGCTGTTCATCTGCGCGCTGTTCACGGCCTTCACCGGGGCCTCGGGCGTCACCATCGTCGCGATGGGTGCACTGCTCTACCCGGCCTTGCGGCACGCGGGCTACGAGCGGCGTTTCAGCCTTGGCCTGATCACCACCTCGGGCAGCCTGGGCCTGCTGCTGGCCCCGGCCCTGCCGTTGATCCTGTACGCCGTGGTCGCCCAGCAGTTCGGCACCACGCCGCCGGTCGGCGTCGACGAGATGTTCCGGGCCGGTCTGCTGCCCGCACTGCTCATGGTGCTGATGCTCGGCGTCTACGCCTGGTGGCACGGGCGCCGCCTGCCGAAGCCGCAGGCGGCGGCGAGCTTCGCCGAGATCCGTGCCGCACTGCGCGACGCCGCCTGGGAGCTGCCGTTGCCGGTGGTCGTGCTGGGCGGCATCTACGCCGGCGTGTTCGCGGCTTCCGAGGCTGCCGCGGTGACCATCGCCTGGGTGCTGCTGGTCACCGTGGTCATCCGCCGCGAAGTGCCTCTGAGGGCGTTGCCCCGGGTGATGCGCGAATCGATGGTGCTGGTCGGCGCCATCCTGCTGATCTTCGGGGTCTCGCTGGCGTTCACCAACTACCTGGTCGATGCCGAGGTGCCGTCGCGCCTGTTCGAGGCGATCCGGGAACGGATCGACAGCAAGCTCGCCTTCCTGCTGCTGCTCAACCTCTTCCTGCTGTTGCTGGGCATGCTGCTGGACATCTTTTCGGCGACCGTGATCATGGTGCCGATCCTGCTGCCGGTGGCGCTCGGCTACGGCATCGACCCGGTGCACCTTGGCATCATCTTCCTGGCCAACCTGCAACTGGGCTACTTCACGCCGCCGGTGGGCATGAACCTGTTCATCGCCAGCTACCGGTTCAACGAACCGATCTGGTCTCTGGTCCGGGCCTGCCTGCCGTTCTTCGCCATCCTGCTGGTCGCGGTGCTGGTGATCACCTACGTGCCCTGGCTGTCGCTGGCGCTGGTGCGCTGACCGGGCAAGGCGGTCCGCCGGCCCGGCCGTTCGCCGTCAGACCGCCCGCAGGTGGCGCCGTGTCGCGGATCCGCTGTCGGCAGCGGCGATGAAGTCGCGCACCTGCGGATAGACCACCTGCCGCCAGCGTCGACCACTGAAGATGCCGTAGTGTCCGGCGCCGTCGACGGTGATGTGGTGCCTGCGCGCCGGGTCGATGCCCACGCACAGGTCGTGCGCGGCGCGGGTCTGGCCCGGACCCGAGATGTCGTCCAGTTCTCCCTCGATGGTCAGCATCGAGGTGTCCGAGATCGCCTCCGGGGCGACCCGCTCGCCGCGCACCTGCCAAAGGCCGCGCGGCAGCTGGTGCTGCTGGAAGACGATGCGGATGCAGTCCAGGTAGTACTCCGCCGGCATGTCGAGCACGGCGTTGTACTCGTCGTAGAAGCGGCGGTGCGATTCGGCATCGTCCATGTCGCCGCGCACCAGGTCCTGGTAGAAGTCCCAGTGCGAATTGATGTGCCGGCCCGGGTTCATGGCGATGAAACCGGCGTGCTGCAGGAAGCCGGGATAGACGCGCCGGCCGCGGCCGGGATAGTTGGCCGGCACTTCGTGGATGAGCTGGGTTTCGAACCAGCCGATCGGCCGGTTGGTGGCGAGGTCGTTGACCTGGGTAGGGCTCTGCCGGGTGTCGATCGGGCCGCCCATGAGCGTGACGCTGCGCGGCAGCGCCTCGCCGGCTGCCGCCATCAGCGACAGCGCACCGAGCACCGGCACGGTCGGCTGGCACACCGAGATCACGTGCAGCCGGGAAGCGCCGATGTGGGCGATGAACCCGCGGATGTAGTCGACATAGTCGTCGAGGGTGAAGGCGCCCTGCTCGACCGGCACCATGCGCGCGTCGATCCAGTCGGTGATGAACACCTTGTGGTCGGGCAGCAGGGTGCGCACGGTGTCGCGCAGCAGGGTGCTGTGGTGGCCGGAGAGCGGCGCCACCACAAGCACCACCGGGTCCTGCTTGAGGCCGTCGATGATGCGCGCGTCGTCGCTGAAGCGCTTGAAGCGCAGCAGGCGGCAGAACGGCCTGGCCTGCGCCACCTGCTCGACCACCGGAATGCGCACGCCCTGGGTCTCGACGCTGTGGATGTCGAACTCGGGCTTCTCGTAGTCCTTGCCGATCCGGTACAGCAGCTCGTAGCCGGCCGCCAGGCGGGCGGCCCCCGGCAGGTTGGCCAGCCAGCTGCCACGCGCGGTGAACATCCGGGCGCCGGCCTCGGCCAGGTAGGTGACCGGGCTCATCAGGGCCCGGTTGAACTCGTGAAACTGGTAGAGCATGTGTAGATCCTGCGGGCGCGGCCCGTGTTGCAGTGCAATATGGGCCGAGCATAGCCGCTTTTGGCGACCGCGGGCGTGACCGGCGACCCGACCATCGTCCAATGGCCGTTCTGATCGGTCGGATGGGCGCGACAGCGCGCCCCGGAAGGGCCGTGGGCGGACCGGCTCAGGCGGCCAGACGGCGCTTCCACTCGCGTGCCATGACCACCACCAGGGTGACCACGGTGAGCGGGATCACCACCGTGGTCATCACGAAGGTGTACTCGTCAAGGGCGTCGTGATCCTGGGCGTACAGGATCAGGTAGGTGGTGTAGGCCAGGTAGTAGCCGAAGAACAGCCCCCCCTCCCAGCGCGCGATCATGTTGCGCGTGAACAGGATCGGCAGGCAGGCGATCGCCGCCACCACCATCACCTGGATGTCGAAGGTGAGCAGGGAGCGGGCAACTTCCAGCCCCCCCGGGGTCAGCGCCGCGGCGACGCCGGCGACGCCGAGCAGGTTGAAGACGTTCGAACCGACGATGTTGCCGACCGCGATGTCGCGCTCGCCGCGCAGCGCGGCGATCACCGAGGTGGCGACTTCGGGCAGGGAGGTGCCGGCGGCGACGATGGTCAGGCCGATCACCAGTTCGCTGACACCCAGCCAGCGCGCGAAGGTGATCGCCGCGTCCACCAGCCAGTTGGAGCCGAGCACCAGCATCGCCAGGCCCGCGCCGATCGCCAGCAACTGCACGCTGCGCAGCCGCATCGCGCCCTTCTCGTCCGGGTCCGGCAGCTCGGCCTCGACGATCGCGGCCTCCTTGCCATTGCGCCGCGCCAGCCAGACCAGCATGGCCAGGTAGGCGCCCAGCAGCAGCGCCAGCACCACGCCCTCGGCGCGCAGCAGGCGGCCGTCCATGGCGAAGGCCGTGAACAGCAGGGACACGCCGACCATGATGGGCACCTCGCGCTTGACCACCTCGCGCTTGACCACCAGGGGCGTGACCAGGGCGGTCAGGCCCAGGATCGCCAGCACGTTGAAGATGTTGCTGCCGACCACATTGCCCATGACCAGGTCGGGCTTGCCGTCGAGGGCGCCCTTGATGGCCACCGCGAACTCCGGGGCGCTGGTGCCCAGCGCGACCACGGTGAGCCCGACCACCAGCGGCGAGATGCCCAGCCCCAGCGCCAGGCGGGAGGCGCCGCGAACCATCAGCTCGGCGCCGGCGACCAGCAGCACCAGGCCGGCTGCGAAGGACAGGATCGCCATCATCGGCGGTCAGCTTCCGCGCGGTCGCGGCGGCCGGGGCGGGCGCGGCCGCTCGTCGCTACCCTCGCGGGCCGGGCGGTCCAGCCAGGGCCGGATGCGCAGCTGTTGCTGGGCGACGCGCACCTTGCGCAGATGGCCGAGGGTGGCGGCCGGAAGATCGGCGGGCAGGTCGACCAGGCTGTAGTCCTGGCGGATGTCGATACGGCCGATCGCCCCGGCCTCGAGCTTGGCCTCGTTGGCGATCGCCCCGACGATGTTGCCCGGTCGCACGCCGTGCGCATGGCCGACCTCGACCCTGAAGCGCGCCATGCCCGGATCGGGCGGACGATCCGCCTTGTGGCGCGGCCGCGGCGAGTCGCTGCGAGCGCCTTGCGGTGCCCGCTCTTCGCGATGCGTGGGGCCGCGTGGTGGCGCAGCGGAGGGCGGCGGGTCGGGCTGCAGCAGCAGCGGCGCGTCGCCCTGCACCAGGCGCGCAAGGGCGGCGGCGATCTCGCTTGCGGCGATGCCGGATTCGCCCTCGAAGGCATCGACCAGAGCGCGGAAGGGCGCCAGGTCGTCGCTGGCCAGCGCCTCGGTGATGCGCTGCTTGAAGCGCGCCACGCGCTGGTCGTTGACAACCTCGGCGCTGGGCAGCGCCATCGGCTCGATCGGCTGGCTGGTGGCGCGCTCGATGGCCCGCAGCAGGTGGCGCTCGCGCGGCGATACGAACAGGATCGCCTCGCCGCTGCGTCCGGCCCGGCCGGTGCGGCCGATCCGGTGCACGTAGCCCTCGGTGTCGTGCGGGATGTCGTAGTTGAGCACATGGCTGATGCGCTCGACATCCAGGCCGCGGGCGGCGACGTCGGTGGCGACCAGGATGTCGATCTGGCCGTCGCGCAGGCGGGCGATGGTGCGCTCGCGTTGCGCCTGGACGATGTCGCCGCTGATCGCGGCGGCGGCGAAGCCGCGCGCCTCCAGCTTGCCGGCCAGTTCCTCGGTGGCCTGCTTGGTGCGCACGAACACGATCATCGCGTCGAACGGTTCGGCCTCCAGGATGCGGGTGAGGGCATCCAGCTTGTGCATGCCGGTCACCCACCAGAAGCGCTGCCGGATGCCGGTCGCGGTGGCGGTGCGCTGTTCGATGGTGACCCGGGCCGGGTCGCGCAGGTAGCGGTCGGCGATCCGCCGGATCGGCGCCGGCATGGTCGCCGAGAACAGCGCCACCTGGCGCTGCTCGGGCGTCTTCTGCAGGATCGCCTCGACGTCGTCGACGAAACCCATGCGCAGCATCTCGTCGGCCTCGTCCAGCACCGCCATGCGCAGGGCGGACAGGTCGACGGTGCCGCGCTCCAGGTGGTCGATCAGGCGGCCGGGCGTGGCCACCAGGACATGCACGCCGCGGCGAAGGGCGGCCAGCTGCGGGCCGTAGCCGGTGCCGCCGTAGATCGGCAGGACATGAAAGCCGGGCAGGTGCACCGCGTAGCGCTGGAAGGCCTCGGCGACCTGGATCGCCAGTTCCCGCGTCGGGGTCAGCACCAGTGCCTGGGGGCGCGCCTGGGCGGGATCGATCTTGGCCAGGGCAGGCAGGGCGAAGGCCGCGGTCTTGCCGGTGCCGGTCTGCGCCTGGCCGACCAGGTCGCGGCCTGCCAGCAGCGGCGGGATGGTCGCCGCCTGGATCGGCGAGGGCGCCTCGTAGCCGACGTCGGCGAGCGCGCGCAGCAGCGGCTCTGGCAGGGACAGGGACTGGAAGCTGGGTGGCGGGCTGGCGTCGGTCAAGGCGGGAAATCCGGGGCAGGTCGGCCGGATCGGCACCGGCAGGTCGGCAATGATAGCCTGCGAGGCTCCCCCGCCGGCGGTCGCCGGTGCCCGGATCCGGGCTTCCGTTCACCCAGCTCAGGCCGTTCCCGATGACCTACCTGTGGACCAAGTCGCTGCACCTGCTGTTCGTGATCGCGTGGATGGCTGCGGTTTTCTACCTGCCGCGCATCCTGGTGAACATGGCCGAGGCGGCAGGCGAGGGCGCGGCGGTGCGCGACCGCCTGGCCCTGATGGGCAGGCGCCTGTACCGGTTCGGGCACCTGATGTTCGGGCTGGCCTTGCTCGCCGGGCTGCCCTTGTGGCTGGGCTTCCGCATCGACCCGGCCTGGTTCCCGCCGGTCGCCGCAGGGGGCGGCTGGATGCATGCCAAGCTGACCCTGGTCGCGGTGCTCCTGGCCTATTTCATCTGGAACGGAAGGCTGCTGCGCCGCGCGGCGGCCGGCGGCGCCCTGCCGCCCGCCGGTCGCCTGCGCCTGCTGAACGAGTTGCCGGTGTTCGTGCTGCTGGCGATCATCTGGCTGGTGCTGGCCAAGCCGTTCTGACTCCTGGCCTGGGGCGACCGTGATGGCCTGGTGGTTCCGGATCCCGTTCTGGCAGCGCGTGCTCGGCGGCTTCGTGCTCGGCGCCCTGGCCGGTTGGCTGCTGGGTCCGGCCGCGCAGACGTGGCTGGCGCCGCTGGGAACGCTCTACGTCACGCTGATCCGGATGATCGCCACGCCGCTGGTGTTCTTCGCGGTGATCAGCGCGGTCTCGCGGCTGCACGGCCAGCAACGCATCGCCGCCCTGGCCGGACGGACCTTCGCGTGGTTCGTCGCCACCGCCGTGCTGGCGGTGCTGGTCGGCCTTGGCACCGGCTGGCTGCTGCAGCCGGGCAGCGGTGCCGAAGGCCTGGTGCCGGCCGCCGACTGGCTACCGCGCGAGGTGCCCGGTCCGGTGCAGGTCCTGCTCGACGTGGTGCCCGCCAACCCGTTCGCGGCACTGGCCGAGGGCCGCATCCTGCAGGTCATCTTCTTCGCCGCCCTGCTCGGCCTGGCCCTGGTGCGGCTGGGCGAGAAGACCGCCCGTCTGCGCGCCCTCGCCGGCGAAGCCAGCGACGCCATGATCCAGGTGACCCGCTTCGTCCTGGAAATCACGCCGATCGGAACCTTCGGCCTGATCGCCGGCCTGGTCGGCAGCTACGGCTTCGAGCGCCTGCTGCCGCTGGCCGACTTCGTGTTCGCCCTGTACCTGGCCTGCGCCCTCCACATCGTGGTGGTGTATGGCGGGCTGCTGCTGGCCCACCGGCTTAACCCGCTGGCCTTCTTCCGGGGTGCCGCGCCCGCCATGCAGGTGGCGTTCGTGAGCTCGTCCAGCTTCGCCTCGATGCCGGTGGCGATGCGCTGCGCCAGCCACAGCCTGGGCGTCGACCGCGATTACGTGGCGTTCGCCGTGCCGCTGGGCGCCAGCATCAAGATGGACGGCTGCGGCGCCATCTACCCGGCCCTTGCTGCGGTGTTCATCGCCCAGTACTTCGGGCTGGAACTGAGCCTGTCGCAGTACCTGGTGATCCTGCTCGCCTCGGTGCTGGGCAGCTTCGGCACCGCCGGCGTGCCCGGCACCGCGGTGGTGATGGCGACCGTGGTGCTGAGCGCCGCCGGGCTGCCGCTCGAGGGACTGGCCCTGCTGGTGGCAATCGACCGGGTGCTGGACATGATGCGCACGATGACCAACGTCACCGGCCAGGTCCTCGTGCCGGTCCTGGTGGCGCGCGCCACCGGCCTGCTCGACCTGGCGGCCTACAACCGCCCGGACCCGGCCGTGGCCCTTGACGAAGGCGAAGGCGGCCCGGCGCGACCGGACTGACCGGTGTCGCGGTCAGGAACCCGGCAGCACCAGGGCCAGCACGCCGAGCGCCACCAGCAGCAGGGCCGCCACGGCGTCGAACACGCGCGCCGCGCGTTCGCCCCAGCGCTGGCTGACCTTCCAGGCGCCGGCGCTGAGCGCCGCGAACCAGGCGGCCGAGCCTGCGAACACGGCGACCACCAGGACCGCGACGTCGGTCAGGTCCGGGTCCGGCTGCGACAGGCCGGTGGCCGCGAAGATGGCGATGAAGGAAAACGCCGTCGCCGGATTGCCAAGGGTCAGGGCCAGGGCGGTCGCGAACGCCTGGCCCGGGCCCATCATCGGTCCCGGCGACTGGCCGGCGCGGACCTCGACGCCATGCGGACGACGCATCCGCGACAACAGGACCAGCCCGATCGCCACCAGCACCAGGCCGCCGCCGATGCGCAGGGGTCGCTGCCAGGTTTCCAGCACATGGGTCATCGCGGTCAGGCCCAGGCCGGCCACCGCCGCGAACAGCGCATCGCCGGTCGCGGCCCCCAGTCCTGCGACGAACCCTGCCCAGGGTCTGTCCTGCAGGGCTCGACGGATGACCAGGACGCCGACCGCGCCGACCGGCGCCGCCACGGCAACGCCGATCACCACGCCCATCGCCGCCAGCACCACCCAATCCGGCATCGACCGCTCCCAGGCAGGATCCTAGATTCAGGATTTTACTTCGGCCCCCGCCCGTTCCCCGCAGGTGCCGGCGGCCGGTGGGCATCGTCCGCCGAACCGGTGCGAGCAGCCTCCCTTGCCGCCCGAGTACCGGCTCCTCGGTCCCGTTCGTGCGTCACAGCCGCTGGAACGCCCAGGACTGCATCCGGCCGTCCAGGTAGGGCATCACGCCATGGAAGGCACGCGGATCGTCGTCGAACACCAGCGGCAGGAACAGGCGGTCGCCTTCCCAGAGCGGCAGTTCGGCGAGGCGCCCCAGCTCGATCCATTCCAGGCTGCCCTCGGCATTCCGGGCCGGCGGCTCGCCACTGAACGCGGTGACCAGGAACACGAAGCCGAACCAGTCCTCGCCGGCCTTGCCGAACCCCGGCCAGCTCAGCGTGCCGCGCAGCGCCAGGTCCGTGCAATCGATGCCGGCCTCCTCGCGGATCTCGCGCCGGAAGCCGCTGACCACATCCTCGCCCGGGTCCAGCTTGCCGCCCAGGCCGTTGTACTTGCCCAGGTGCTGGTCGCCGGGCCGGGCATTGCGATGGACCATCAGCACCCGGCTGCGATCAGGGGAGAGGATGTAGCCCAGGGTGGCGAGGATGGGGGTGTAGGGCATGGCGGCGGCGCGTGGCGGTCTGCTGGCGATGGGCGGTCCGGCGCACGGCAAAGCCGTCGCGGCCCCGGTCCTGCGATCCGGCTCCCGGCAGTGACCGCAGCTGCGATCCCGTCGCTGCGGCAGCCGGGCGGCTCGAAGGCCGCATAGGGTAACGGGTCGCGCCGGCCGCGCCGGTACAATCGCGACATGAACGTTCCGCGCATCGGCCAGGGTTTCGACGTGCACGCCTTCGGCGAGGGCGACCACGTCGTCCTGGGCGGCGTACGGATCGCCCATGAACGCGGCCTGGTCGCGCATTCCGACGGCGACGTGGTCATCCATGCGCTGTGCGATGCCCTGCTCGGGGCGCTGGCGCTGGGCGACATCGGCCGGCATTTCCCGCCCACCGATCCGCGCTGGGCCGGGGCCGACAGCCGGGTGTTCCTGCGCCACTGCCGCGACCTGCTCGAGACCCGTGGCTGGCGGCTGGGCAATGCCGACCTGACCGTGGTCTGCGAGCGTCCGCGCATCGGCCCCCATGCCGATGCGATGCGCGCCCTGCTGGCCGAGGACCTCGGCGTCGGCTGCGATGCGGTCAGCGTCAAGGCGACCACCAGCGAAGGGCTGGGCTTCACCGGCCGGGGTGAGGGCATCGCCGCACAGGCCGTCGTGCTGCTGGTGCCGGCCTCGTGATCCGCGCCACGTTCCGGGCCTTGCCCGAGGACTTCGAGGTCGAGGAGGACCTGGGCTTCGCACCGGACGGGCAGGGCGAGCACTTGCTGCTGTGGGTGGAGAAGCGCGGCGCCAACACCGCCTGGGTCGCCGGCGAGCTGGCCCGCTGGGCGGGCGTCGGCCCTGCGGCGGTTTCCTGGTCGGGACTGAAGGATCGCCACGCCGTGACCCGGCAATGGTTCGGCGTCCACCTGCCGCGGCGCGTCGCGCCGGAAACCGGCCCCGACATCGAGGGCGCCGTGGTGCTGGCGCGCCACTGGCACGGCCGCAAGCTGCGCCGTGGCAGCCATCGCGGCAATCGCTTCGCGATCGTGCTGCGGGCGGTCGAGGGCGACCGCGAGGGCGCGGACGCGACGCTGCGGGCGATCGCCGCCGGCGGTGTGCCGAACGCCTTCGGCGAGCAGCGCTTCGGCCATGGCGGGGGCAATGTCGAGGCGGCGCGCCGCTGGCTGTCCGCAGCGCGTCCGGCGCGCCTGCCGCCGCATCGCCGCGCCCTGCTGCTGGGCTCGGCGCGCGCCTGGCTGTTCAACCAGCTGCTGGCGGCACGGGTCGGCCGCGGCGACTGGCACCAGGGCATCCCGGGCGATTGCTTCCAGCTGGACGGCCGCGGCAGCTGGTTCGGCCCCGAGCCGGTCATCGACGAGGTGTTGCGCGCACGCCTGGCGCGCGGCGAAATCCATGCCACGGGCCCGCTCTGGGGCGAAGGAGCGTCGCCCGCCGGCGACCAGGCAGCGGTGATCGAGGCCGCCGTGATGGCCGCCGAGCCGCAGCTTGCCGAGGGCCTGTCCCGTTTCGGCCTGCGCCAGGAGCGGCGTGCACTTCGGGTCCTGCCCCGGGCGCTGCAGTGGCAGTGGGCGGACGACGGCGCCGGGACCACCCTTGCGCTGGCGTTCTGGCTCCCCGCCGGCAGCTACGCCACCGCGGTGCTGGCGGCATTCGCGCAGCTCGACAACGCCGCCGCGGCTGCCGACGAGGGCGAGTGATGACGCCGCGACGGCCGCCAGCGGCAACGCCTGGCCTGGCGCTCCCCGAGCCCGCCGGGCAGGCGCAGCGGCCGCTGGCCGATCGCATGCGCCCGGCCACCCTCGATGAGGTGGTCGGCCAGGACGGCGTCACCGGTCCTGGCACGCCGCTGCGTCGCGCGCTGGAGGCCGGCCGTCCCTACTCGATGGTGCTGTGGGGGCCGCCGGGCTGCGGCAAGACCACGCTGGCCCGCCTGGTCGCGCAGTACGTGGATGCCGATTTCCACGCGCTGTCGGCGGTGCTGGGCGGCATCGCCGAGGTCCGCGCGGCCACCGCCCAGGCCGCCGAGGCCTTCGCGCGCGGCCGCCGTAGCGTGCTGTTCGTGGATGAGGTGCACCGCTTCAACAAGGCCCAGCAGGACGCCTTCCTGCCGCATATCGAGAACGGCACCCTGGTGTTCATCGGCGCCACCACCGAGAACCCCTCGTTCGAGCTGAATTCCGCCCTGCTGTCGCGCTGCCGGGTGCATGTCCTCAAGCCGGTGCCGGCGCAGGCCATGGTCGCCGCCCTGCGCCGGGCGCTGGTCGATCCGCGCCGTGGCCTGGGCGATCGCGACTGGCAGGTCGACGACGAGGTGCTGTCGCAGATCGCGCAGGCCGCCGACGGCGACCTGCGGCGCGCCCTGACCGTGCTCGAGATCTCCGCCGAGCTGGCCGGCACCGCCGACCGCTTCGACGCCGACCTGCTCGCCCAGGTGCTGGCCGACCGCGGCCGGCGCTTCGACAAGGGCGGCGATGCCTTCTACGACCAGATCTCCGCGCTGCACAAGTCGGTGCGCAGTTCCGACCCCGATGCCGCGCTCTACTGGCTGGCCCGGATGCTGGACGGCGGCGCCGACCCCGCCTACCTGGCGCGCCGCCTGGTGCGCATGGCCAGCGAGGACATCGGCCTGGCCGATCCACGCGCCCTGGCGCTGGCCCTGGATGCCTGGGACGGCTTCGAGCGCCTGGGCGCGCCCGAGGGCGAACTGATGCTGGCGCAATGCGCCGTGTACCTGGCGGTCGCCGCCAAGAGCAATGCCGTGTACGCGGGCTGGAAGGCGGCGCGTGCCCAGGTGCAGGCGCACGGCAGCCTGGCCGTGCCCCTGCACCTGCGCAACGCGCCGACGCGGCTGATGAAGTCGCTCGGCCATGGTCGGGGTTACCAGTACGACCACGATTTCGACGAAGGCGTCGCGCCCGGCCAGCAATGCCTGCCGGACGAGTTGGCCGGACAGGTGTTCTACCAGCCGGTCGAGCGCGGCCTGGAGGCGCAGATCGCTCAGAAGCTGGCCGACCTGCGGGCGCGCCGAAAGGGGGGCGATTGAGCCTGCCCCTGGCCGCGAGCCTGGCGCTGGTGGTGGCCGGCGGTGCCCTGGGCGGTGCGCTGCGCTTCGCCCTCGGCCACTGGCTGGCGCGGCGCCTGGGCGTGGACTTCCCTTGGCCGACCCTGCTGGTCAATCTCAGCGGTGCCTTGCTGATCGGACTGCTGGCGGGCAGCCTGCCGATCGCCGACGACGGACTGCGACTGGCCCTGCTGGTCGGCCTGCTCGGCAGCTACACCACGGTCTCGGCGCTCGCGGTCGAGTTCCTGGCGCTGCTGCGCAGCGGGCGCCGCGGCCAGGCCCTGAGCTACCTGGTGGCCACGGTGGTGCCGGGAATGGCAGCGGTCTGGCTGGGCCTGAGGCTGGCGGCGCAATGAGCCCGGCCCTGGTCCTCTGGGCGGCTCTCGGCAGTGGCCTGGGCGCAGGCCTGCGCTGGACGCTGTCCCTGCTGATGGCCGGTGCCGGCCATGGCCTGCCCTGGGCGACCCTGGCGGTGAACGCCCTGGGTGCCCTGGTCGCCGGCTTCTACATGGGCCGCCACGGCCCGGGCAGCGCCCGGCCACATCGCGTCGCCGCGCAGGTATTCATGCTGCCCGGACTGTGCGCCGGCTTCACCACCTTCTCCATCTTCAGCCTGGAGGCGGTGCATCATTTCGCCGGACACGGGGCCGGCGCAGCCTTCGGCCTGGTGCTGGCCAGCGTCGCGACCTGGCTGGTGGCGGTGGCGCTGGGCGACTGGCTGGGTCGCCGGTTCTGAGCCCGCCAGCCCCGGAAGTTACGGGAGGTGCTGCGCCGTCCTGTGGGGGATCCCGGTCGGATCGTCACGTTTCGGCGACCTCGGCACCATGCCGGGCCAGCGCCCAGTGCACGTGTTCGCGCACCATCTCGTCGGGATGTGCGGCACGTGCGGTGAGCGCCTCGATCACCTCGATGGAGGTCGGCGCGTTGCCCAGGCCCACCGCCAGGTTGCGCAGCCAGCGCCGCCAGCCGATCCGGCGGATCGCCGAGCCCTCGGTGTTGCGCAGGAAGGTCGCCTCGTCCCAGGCGAACAGCTCGACCAAGGTGGCGCGGTCCAGGCCGTGGCGCACCGCGAAGTCAGGTTCCCGGGTGGGTTGCGCGAACTTGTTCCAGGGACAGACCATCTGGCAGTCGTCGCAGCCGTAGACCCGGTTGCCGATCAGCGGACGCAGGGGCTCGGGGATCGGGCCGTCCAGTTCGATGGTCAGGTAGGAGATGCACAGCCGGGCATCGAGTTCGTACGGTGCCACGATCGCGCCGGTGGGACAGGCCGGCAGGCACCTGCTGCAGGTGCCGCAATGGTCGCTGGCGGTGCGGTCCGGCACCAGCGGCAGGTCGGTGTACAGCTCGCCCAGGAAAAACCAGGAGCCACTGCGGGCATCGATCAGGTTGGTGTGCTTGCCGATCCAGCCCAGGCCGGCATTGCGCGCCAACGGCTTCTCCAGGACCGGCGCGGAATCGGTGAACACCCGATGCCCGAACGGCCCGATCGCGTCCGCGATGCGCTCGGCCAGCGATTGCAGGCGGGCGCGCAGGACCTTGTGGTAGTCGCGCCCCAGGGCGTAGCGCGAGACATAGGCCAGGCTGCCGTCGTCCAGCACCTGAGCCATCGGCGCCGCGTCGCCGGGCAGGTAGTCCATGCGCACGCAGATCACGCTCAGCGTGCCTGGCACCAGCTCGGCCGGCCGGCTGCGCCGGGTGCCGTGGCGGGCCATCCACGCCATGTCGCCGTGTCGGCCCAGGGCCAGCCAGCGCCGCAGGGCCTGCTCGTCGGCGCTCAGGTCGATGTGGCTGATGCCGATCGCCGCGAAACCAAGCTCCCGGCCCCAGGCCAGGATGTCGCGCTTGAGCGCAGCGGGATCGGGGAGGGTTGCAGGCGCCATGGCGCCATCATAGGCAAGGTCGGAGGGCGCCGGCCGTTGCTTGCGCCGTCGGACGCCCGCGCCTGGACGGTCCGTCCACGGCTTGCCTGACGAAGCCGTGGCAAGCTCGACCCCTGGCAGGCAATCAGGAGGGGCGATGGCACACGACTGCGACCTGGCGGTGATCGGCGGCGGCTCCGGCGGCCTGGCACTGGCACAACGCGCCGCGGCGCACGGCGCGCGCGTGGTGCTTTACGAACCAGGTCGGCTGGGCGGCACCTGCGTGCACCTGGGCTGCGTGCCCAAGAAGGCGATGTGGCTGGCTGCGCAGTCGGCAGACCAGGTCCGCCTGGCCGCGCAACTGGGGTTCGCGGTCGACGCCGGCGAACTGGACTGGCCGGCCTTCGTGGCGCGGCGTCAGGCCTACGTCGGGCGCGCCGAGACCGGCTATGCCGGCCGCCTGGCCGAACTGGGCATCGAGCGGTTCGCGGAGCCGGCGCGCCTCCTGCCGGCGCGAAAGGTCTGTTCGGCGGCAGGAATCCGCAGCGCCGCCCACATCGCCATCGCCACCGGCAGCCGGCCGCGCCGGCTGCCGGTTCCCGGCTTCGATCTTGGCGGCGTTTCCGACGACGTCTTCGCCCTGGACCGGCTGCCGCGCCGGGTGGTCGTGGTCGGCGGCGGCTATGTGGCGGTGGAGATGGCCAGCCTGCTGGCCGCGCTGGGCAGCGAGGTCGAGATGCTGGTGCGCGGTTCGCGCTTGCTCGATGGTTTCGACGAGGGCATCGGCGAAACGCTGGTGGCGGCCATGCGCCGGCGCGGCATCGCCGTCTCGACGCGGGTCGAGGTTACCGGCGTGGAGCAGGCCGCGGACGGGACGCGTACCGTGTCCTGTGCGGGCGGCCACCGCCGCGACGGCATCGACTGGCTGCTGTGGGCGGTCGGCCGGGTGCCGAACAGCGAGGACCTGGGCCTTGCCGACATCGGCCTGGCGACCACCGACAGCGGGCACATCGCCGTCGATGCCTGGCAGCGTACCGGCATCGACGGGATCTACGCCCTGGGCGATGTCGGCACCCAGCCGGCCCTGACACCGGTGGCGGTCGCCGCCGGACGGCGTCTCGCCGATCGCCTGTTCGGCGGGCAGCCCGATGCCTGCTTCGATCCCGCCCAGGTGCCAACCGTGGTGTTCGCGCTGCCCCCGGTGGCCAGTTGCGGGCTCTCCGAGGCGCAGGCGCGGGAGCGCCATGGCGACACCGCGGTCGCCGTCCACACCAAACGCTTCCTGCCGATGCGGGAAGCACTGGCCGGGCGCGACGAGCCGGTATGGATCAAGCTGGTCTGCGTTGGTGAGGAAGAGCGCATCGTCGGCCTGCACCTGGTCGGGCCGGGGGTCGACGAGATCCTGCAGGGTTTCGCCGTGGCGATGGGTCTGGGCGCGACGCGCGCGGATTTCCAGGCCACGGTGGCGATCCACCCCGGCAGCGCCGAGGAGGTGGTGCTCATCTAGACGCCTACCGATGCGCACCGCCACCGGCGGGCACCGACGCGGGCACACCTGCTTGTGCCGGGATGTCGGCCGGGGCAGTGCAGCGGCGACCGGACGGCGCCCAGCGGATAGACTGGTGGCATGAACCAGCGCCTCCCCCTTCTCCTGACTGTCATCCTCGCGCTCGGCGCCTGTGCCACCCAGTCGCCGCGCGGCACGGCTGGTGCCGGCGGCAACGGTGACCGAGAAACCACGGCCCTGTACGAACGCCTGGCCCGCGCCACCGCGCGTTTCGCGGAGGGCAGCCGCCTGCTGCTCGCCGGCGATGCCCGCGGCAATCCCGAGCGCGACGCGGCGCTCGAGGAACTCAGGCTGGCCGGCGAGCGCTGCGTCGCCCTGCCGCAGTGCGAGGCTGGCCGGTTCCTGGCCGCCTACGAGTCCATGGTCCGCGAGGCCGCCCAGGCGGCGGCGCTGGGCGACCGGCCGGAGGCCGAACCCGCCACGATCGAAACGCACGCGACTTCGCCGGTGCTCTCGGCGCTGCCCGAGTCCCAGCGCACCATCACGCTTCTGCGCGGCCGCGACCTGGCCCAGGTCATCGAACTCAACGAGCCGGTCAAGGCGGCCATCAACGAGTGGCTGACCTGGCTGCGTCCCAACCTGATCGAGGCCTGGGAGAACTACCAGTACATGCGTTTCATGATGTGGCCCGAATACGAGCAGGCCGGCCTGCCTGAGGCGCTGCTGTTCGCGATCATGGCCCGGGAGTCGCAGGGCAAGGTGCACGCGGTGTCGCATGCCGGGGCCGCCGGGCCGTTGCAGTTCATGCCGGCCACCGGCGCGCGCTTCGGCCTGGGTCGCAACGAGCAGGGTTTCGACACGCGCTACGATCCGCGCCTGGCGACCCGCGCCCAGGTCCGCTACCTCAACGAGCAGTTCGATCGCCTGAACGAGAACCTCGAACTGGTGGTGGCCGCCTACAACGGCGGCGAGGGTCGCCTCGGCCGGCTGTCCGGCAACGGCAGCCGCAGCCTCTGGGATCCCGAGGTGTTCGGCGCGCTGCCCCGGGAAACGCAGATCTACGTGCCGATGGTGCTGGCGGCGGCCTGGCTGTTCCTGCATCCGGAGCAATACGGACTGGCCTTTCCCCGCCTGGATACCCGGCCGGCGGTGATCACCCTGCGGCGCCCCGCCTCGATCAACGAACTGGCGGTCTGCCTGGGCCATGCCGGCGACGTCCGCACCGGCTGGTTCCGGGCCCTGCGCAACCTGAATCCGCAGTACGACAACAAGCAGGTCCTGCCCGAGGGTACCCAGCTGGAAGTGCCGGCGGTGGTGGTCCAGGCCTACCAGCGCGACTGCGTACAGGGTCCGCTGGCGCAGGTCGCCGCCGAACTGAATGGCGCGCGCCTGCCGGTGAGTCCGTTGCCGATCGCCGCCCGCGCGGGCGGCAGCCAGCCCTCGACCCCCGGGCGGGTGCACACGGTGCGCAGCGGCGAGACGCTGTACGCCATCGCTACCCGAAACCGCTGCAACATGGTGGCCCTGGCGCGTGCCAACCACATCCGGGGACCGAACTACCCGATCCGGCCGGGACAGCGGATCGACTTGACGGTTTGCCGCTGAGGCGCCCGGGCCGACGCGCGGCAATTGCACTCGTTGTCGGCGCGTGGCGCCGGCGTGCTGGGACAGTGGACCTCAGGGGAACGGGCATGGAGAGGCCGATACGACCCGACCATCGCTCGCGGCTGTCGGCATCGCTAGGGTTGTTCTTTGCCGGCCTGTTCGTCGTTGGGGTTCCAGCTGTGGCAGGCAATGCTGTTGCGGACTGGCTGCTGCCGGCGGATCACTTCATTCCGGCCAAGATGCCGATGACCGTCGTGCATCCCCGCAACGCGCACGCACCAGGGTGGTCCTACGCGCGCAACGCCCATCCCGGCATTCGCTGGGAGATCCCTATCGTTATCCAGGGTGGCGCCTGGCCGTTTCGCTACGAGTTGGTCGACAATGGCGGCGCATCGGGCCTGGCGATCGGCGGCGAGCTGGCGCGCCGAATCGACCATGGCTATGTCGTTCACGAGAGAACGAGCGACTACGGCCGGCTCTGGTGGCAAGATCCGATCGCCGGCAACTACTCGATTCTGGTGCGCGTGCACGATCAGGGCGGCACGCATATCGACGTGCCTCTCTCGTTGGCGGTCGGGACTGCCGGCTGGGTCTTTGTCGACGCCAATGACGGCAGCGACGAAGCCGGCGATGGCTCGGTCGCCGCGCCGTTCCGGACCATCCGACGCATTCATGATGCCGGCGCGGCCTTTGCCGATCATCGCGTCTACCTGAGTGGCGTCGTGCCCATGGACGGCAACCACCCCAGTGGCGATCTGGCGATCAACCGCGGCGATTTCCAGCACACGCCCGCGGTGTGGGTTGGCAAGCCCGGTGGCAATGCGGTGCTTGAGGCCTACCAGGGGCGAATAAGCCTGACCGCGCCCGACTTCTACTTCGCCAATCTCGAGCACCGTCATCACGTCGACTTCGTGCAGAGCCACGGCAGCTACATCCACATGATCACGGCCTGGGGCAACACGGCGCGCCTTACCCTGCACGACGTGCATTTCAGTCGCTTCCATGGCAATCCGGTCAATGCCGACCTGGGCAATTCATCGATCATCATGTTCACCGACCAGGGCAGCCCCCGGAGCCACGTCGCTATCGTCAACAACACCATCAGCGGCGATAACGGCATCTTCACCAGCGCCTACCAACTGCATCACTCGGTGGTCGAGAACAACCGGGCCGTGAACGCCCGTTTCGTGACCGGAGACACGGCGACCTGGGCGGTGTTCTGGATCAAGCGTGCGAACGAGCATCTCAGCATCCGCGGCAACGAGTTCTGGGATGGCAACTTCTGGGGCTCGCCCGGCAACCTCAGCGCCGCCCTGGGCATGGATGCCGCGCGCACCATCGAGTTCGCCTACAACACCGTTCACACCAGTTACGACGGCGCTGGCGATCGTCACGGCGCGATCAAGCTCTTCACGCTTTCCAGCCTGCCCAACTACAGCTGGACCACCTCGACGCCGGTCTGGCTGTACCGGAACTCGCTGCGCCACCGACTCAACTTCGAGGGCGACAATCTGGTCAACATGCCGAACGGCAACGTCATCACCGAGCGCAACGTGCTGGAACCGCGCGCCTGGCCGAGCCACGCATTTCTGCTGAACATCGACAACCTCGATGCGGGCAGCTATTTCGATGCCTCGATGAGGCTCGCGGGACCCGCCCGCGACGCCTACCTCGGGCGCTATGGTGCCGAGATCGCCGTGGCGCTCGGCGACAGCCTCTTCTCCGACGGCTTCGATTGACCGGCGAAGCCTTCTCCTGGCGTCCGATGCTCGAAGCCTGGGTCAATACCACGCCTCACCGGGCGGATGCCGCCCGACCGGCGCGGGCTACCTCGCCACAATGGAGTGCCTGAACGCTGACATGCGGGGCAACCGGCGCTTCGCCGGTGCAGGCACCGGCGGTGCCTGCGGCTGGCACCGTGGCGAGGGCGAGTCAGACCTGAGGGCGCCACTTCGGGTTGCCGCGGGATGAATCCGTAGACTTCGTGTGGGGTTGATCGCCTGCCTGCGTCGCCGTTTCGGCGGTGTCGGCCCGGAACCGCCACATCGGCCGCGGCAAGACGTAACCCCGTCTCCCTTGGGCGGTCGAGATGTCGTCTCGGTTCTCGTCACCGGGGACGATCCGCCCGGCTCGGCGCCAGCCCGAGCTTTGCGAAGGTATCGCACCGGACCGGCCGCTAGCCTTGCCGGGTACCCGAGCGGCGCTGCCGCGAGCGGGATCGTCTTGGGCGCTCGAAGCGCTACTGCGCCAACACGATCTCCACGTCGCGGCTGTCCGAGCGGCCAAGGTCATCGACGACGCTCAGGCCCACCCGGGCAGTGCGGGTGGGTCGCCAGGCGATGGCCTCGCCGATGCCGGACTGGCCGATGAAGGCGCCGTCGGCGAACCAGTAGAGGCGGCTGGCGTCGGCCGAGGCGGTGGCGGACAGGGCGATGCCGGGGTTGTCTGCGCGGCCCAGGCGCAGGGCATAGCGGGTGCCGCGCCAGGGCGAGGTGATCTGCGGTGGCGCGCCCTGCCAGGTCTGCGCGCCCTGGCAGTCGGCGCCGGGCGGCGGTCGGCGGCGCGGCATGCCGGCCTGGGCGAAGACGCGGGCGAGGTCGGAGGGCCAGAACTCGAAGACTTCCTGGCGCATGCTCGTCGGGTCGAAGGGCTCGCAGCGTACCGCGCCGATGGCCAGGTCCAGGTTGACCGCGCGGTGGATGCGGCTGGGGCGGATCGGCGAGACGCCGGGGATGAACCAGGTCTGCCCGCGCGAGGGGCAGTGCGCGCCGGGCAGGCCCCCGTCGGCCAGGCAGACCTCGACCCGGGCCAGGCGCTGCGGCATGCGCAGGACCGGGTCGGTGAGCGGGACGCGGGCGGCGCGCAGGGCGTCGACGATCTCGAAGAACAGCGGGGCGGCCGCGTCCACGCCGACCAGGGCCGGGTTGCTGGCGCCGTCGAAGTTGCCCAGCCACACCACCAGCGCGTAGGGCCCGACCACGCCGGCGGTCCAGGCATCGCGGAAGGCCCATGAGGTGCCGGTCTTCCAGGCCACCGGCAGGCTGGACTGGTCCGATGCGGTGATGCCGTCGGCGCGCGGGGTGGCGCGCAGCATCTCGCGGGTGATCCACGCCGCCTCCGGGCTGAGCAGGGCGCTGCCGACCGCCTCGGGATCGTCCTCCCGCCAGCGCAGCGGGCGCAGGCGGCCGGCGTGGTTGAGCAGGGCGTACATGCGTGCCATCTCTTCCATGGTCACTTCGCCGCCGCCCAGCACCAGGGCCAGGCCATAGCGCTGCTCGCTGCGCAGGCGGGTGACGCCGGCCTCGCGCAGAAAGTCGTACAGGGTGGGGCGCTGCAGGTTGGCGGCCACCCACACCGCCGGGATGTTGCGGCTGCGGCCGAGCGCTTCGGTGGCGGTGACCGGGCCGGCGAAGCCGCCGTCGTAGTTCTCCGGCGTGTAGGGACCGAAGGCGGTGGGCACGTCGCGCAGCACGGTGGCCGGGTGCAGCACGCCCTGGTCCAGGGCCAGGGCGTAGATGAAGGGTTTGAGGGTGGAGCCGGGCGAGCGCTTGGCGGCGGTGCCGTTGACCTGGCCGTGGATGTCGGGGTCGAAGAAGTCGGCCGAGCCGACCAGGGCGCGCACGCCCATGTCGCGGGTGTCCACCAGCATCACCGCGGCATTGCGCAGGCCACGCTCGTCGCCGCGGCGCAGGTAATGCCGCACGCGCGTCTCGACCAGGCGCTGCAGGCGCAGGTCCAGCGTGGTGCGCAGCTCGGCCGGGCGCTCGGGCCGGAGGGTCTGCTCGGCCAGCACGCGGTCGGTGAAGTGGGGCGCGGCGAAGGGCAGGCGGCGCGGGCTGCGCAGGCGCAGCGGCAGGTCCATCAGCGCATCGTCGGCGTCGCTGGCGCCGTGGGTCTCGCGCCAGCGCTGGTAGAGGCGCGCGCGTGCCGCGGCCAGGCCAGCACCCAGGTAGGCCTCGCCGTCCTCGGCACGGGCCAGCTGGCCGCGGCGCGAAGGCGCCTGCGGCAGCACGGCCAGGGTCAGGGCCTCGGGCAGGGTGAGCGCGTCGGGCGGCTTGTCGAAGTAGATCCGGCTGGCCGCGGCCACGCCCTCGATGTTGCCGCCATAGGGCGCGAGGTTGAGGTAGGCCTCGAGGATCTGGTCCTTGGAGTAGGAAAGCTCCAGCTGCACCGCGCGCAGCACCTGGACCAGCTTGCCGCGCACGTCGCGTGTCTCCAGCCGCCAGCGCAGGCGGGCCAGCTGCATGGTCAGGGTCGAGCCGCCGACCACGGCCTCGCCGCTGACATAGGTGCTCCACGCGCCGCGCACCAGGCTGACCGGATTGAAGCCCGGATGCCGGCGGAACCAGGCGTCCTCGTGCAGCAGCACGGCGTCCACCAGGGTGGGCGAGATCGCGTCAAGCGGCACCCACTGCCGGTAGCGCTGGTCGGCCGCCGCGGTCAGGCGCAGCAGGCGTCCCTCACTGTCGAGCACCGCAGTGGAGCCCAGCACGCCTTCGGACAGGGGCGGGTGAGGGTAGAGGCGGATGGCGAGGAGGGTGAGGGCGATCAGTGCGGTGAGGGTGAGGGTGGCCTTGGCCAGGCGAACGCGACGCTGTCGCCTGCAGGCGCGAGGTGTGCCGTCGCAGGCTCGACGGGGATCATCCGATCGCGGGGATGCTGCGCTCTGCGCCACGGGCGGAGGGCGCAGGGTCTCGCTCGCACCCAAACTGTCAGACATCCGATGCTGTCCGCGCACGTCCGCTTCCATCCCTGGGCCAGCCCACTTCGCCGATCACGGCCCCCCTCGCTCCACGGCAGTGACCATCAGCTTTCCTGCCGGCCCACCGCGTGCGATCACGTCCTGCCGGTACATCGATTCGGCATGCACCGGCGGGATCGCGAACTCGCCCACGCTGCCGGCGCGGATGCGGTAGCGGAACTCGCGCGCCTCCGGGCCGACCGTGCCGTACAGCACCACGCGGTCCTCGCGCGGCTCGGTGTGGTCGGCCTGGAAGGTGCTGCCGGGCAGGGCGAGGCTGGCGGCCTGCGGCTGGGCCTCGCCGGCCGGCGTGCCCTCGTCGCCGCCATCGTCGAAGCTCTCCTGGCGCGCGGTGTCAGCGCTGCCCGCGGCAGCCTCGGCCGGGGCGGGCGGGATGAGCACCAGCTCGAAGCCGCCGGGCAGCAGGTCGCTGATGGCCACGTGCTCCCAGCTGCGCGACTCGCGCGAGCGGATCCGCAGGCGCACGGTCAGTTCGCCGCCCACCGACACGGTGGTGGTCGGCTGGCCGTTGGCGTCCAGGTAATCGCGGATCACCTCCAGGCCCTGGTCCTGCACCGCCGGCGGCGGGCTGCGGTCGAAGCCGGATTCGGACAGGGCGTACCAGGCCGACGCGCCTTCGCCGGGGGCGACCCAGAGGCGGCGGTCGCTGCCCTCAAAGCCGGCGCGGCGCAGGCGGCCGATGGCCTCGCCGAGGGTGCGCGGTTCGCCCTGTGCCGCAGCGGCCTGCAGGGTGGGCAGGGGTGCGTCGAGGCTGCCGATCGCCTCCAGCGCCAGCACCGATATGCCCAGGCTCAGGGTGTTGAAGCGGGCCTGGCGGATCGGCTCGATCAGGCGCTCGATGGCCTGTGCCGGCAGGCGAGCGGCCTGGTCGGGGAAGTGCTTGTGCAGCAGGTAGATGCGCCAGGCGTGGTCGACCAGCGGGTCGCTGAAGTGGACGAAGTCCCAGCGGTCGGGCAGGGCGTTGCCGGCCAGCTCGCGCTGGCGCTGGGCCAGCGGGGCGGCGGCGCGGTCCTGGCGCAGCAAGGCGAAGGCGGCCGCGACGAAGGCGCCGGCGCTGTCGTCGCGCCAGGCCTGCGGGTGGTCGCGTTCCAGCTGGGTCTGCAGGGTGGCCAGCAGGTCGCCGACCTGCTGCCCCTGACGCGCCAGCAGATACACCGCGAGGGCGCGCGCACGTTGCTCGTGCAGGGCCATGCGTGAGGCATCGCGGGACAATTCGCGAAGGTAGCGGTTGGCCGAGCCCAGCATGTCGTCGGGAACGCGCAGGCCGCGCTCGCGGGCTTCCACAAGCGCCAGCGAGGTGTAGACCGACACGAAGGGTGCGGCGTCCAGCTCGGCGCGCCAGTAGCCGAAGCCGCCCTCCGCGTTCTGCCGCGTGCGCAGGGCATCGACCAGGCGAGCCAACTGTTCGGGGCTGGTGTGGCTGGCGCGGAACTCCGGGTGGCGGGCCTGTACGAGGGCGGGCAGGGCCACGCTCACCAACTGCTCGGTGCAGTAGTGCGGGAAGTTGCTCAGCCACGTGCCGTAGCCGTCGATGGCGACCAGGGGCGACGCCGATGCGGCGATGCGGCGGCTGGCGCGCGCGTCATGCATGTCGCGCAGCTCGCCCAGTTCGGTGCGCCGCTCCACGCGGGCCACGCGCAAGGTGGCGCGCGACACCGCCTCGGGCCGGATCGAAAGCTCGATGCGGCGCGTGGACACGCGCTCGCCGCTGCGTGCGCGCAGGGTCACCGCGGCCACGCCGGGCGAGTCGCCGGCGCGCAGGCGCAGGCGGGCCAGGCCCTCGTCGCCGGGCCTGATCGACAGCGCGGCCGGCGGCTCGCCCTCGCGGGTCAGCAGGCCGGCGAGTTCGACTTCCAACTGCACCGGCATGGCGGCATCACCGCCGTCCTCGACGGTGTTGGCGATGCCCACCGGCAACTCGAACACATCGCCCGGGGCCACGTGGGTTGGCACGGTGGGGGTGAGCACGAAGTCGCCGCGGATGCGCTGGGTGGTCTCGGTGATGCCCATGCGGCGCGGGCTGACCGCCACCGCCACCACGCGCAGGCTGCCGTTGAAGTGGTCGGGCATGGTGTAGGACAGGCGCGCCTCGCCCTCCACGTCGACCAGGCCCGACCACCACACCGCGGGGGCCTCGCCACGACGCTTGAAGGGATTGAGGTGGCGTGCCGCGCCGCCCTCGCCGTCGCCGCCCGGGGCGGCCAGCAGGGCCTGGAAGCGGCTGAACTCCGGCAGCAGCAGGTCCAGGATCTGCGCGGTGCCGACCTGGTGCATGCGCTTGCGGAAGAAGTGGTCCAGCGGGTCGGGGACGCGGTAGTTGGCGACCTGCAGGATGCCCTCGTCCACGGCGAACACCGCGACCTTGGCGCGCTCGCCGGTGCGCACGGTGAACTCCACCGCCTGGCCGGGACGCCCGCTTGCCGGGAGGTCGAGCGAGAGGGGCAGGGTGCGGCCGTCGCGGTCGATCTCGAAGGGCGCCACACCCCAGCTCAGGGGGCTGGTGAAGATCTCGTCCGAGTCCGGGGCGCGCAGGTACTGCACGCTGACGTAGGCATTGCCCTCCAGACCCTCGGGTACGCGGATGCGCTGCACCGATGCAGTGGTGTCGGCGCGGAACCAGGAATGCGCATAGACCTGGTCGCGCTCGATGGTGATCAGGCCACGGCCGGCATAGGGCGCGCGCAGGCTGATCTCGACCTCCTCGCCCGGTGCGTAGCTGCGCTTGGACAGGGTGATGGCGAGCTCGGCGTTGCGGTCCAGGCTACGGCTGAGGTTGGCCGCGCCGGCCACGGTCCAGTCGATGCTGTTGAGGACGGTGTCGTCGGCGTCGCGGATCTCCAGGGTCCAGTCGCCCGGCTCGGCGGTGTCCAGGCGCAGTTTCTGCGCGGCCTGGCCGAAGGCGATGGGCTGCTCCTCGCGCACGTCGCGGCGCTCGCGCGACACGTAGCGGTACAGGCCGTCGTCGGACTGGGTCAGCACCGAGACGAAGCGGCGCTCCACCCTGACCGCGCGCAGGCCGTCGACCGCGCGCGCAGCGCCGTCGGGACCGATCGCCACCAGTTCGATCTCGCGGTCGTCGCCGCGGCTGACCCACCCCAACGGATCGGGCGTGCGCACGCCGATGAGGTATTCGGCATCGCTGACCAGCGCGCCGGCCTGCGTGGCCACGCCTCGGCCGCTGCCGGGCTCGAAGGCGCGCACCAGCAGATCCAGGCGATAGGTGGCGCGCTCGTAGCGCTCCAGGCCCAGGGCCAGGGTGGCACTGCCCTCGGCGTCGGTGCGCACCTCGGCCAGTGGCTCGCTCACGCCGTCGCGGGCGCGGCGCGGGTCGTGGAAGCGGAAGCCCGGCCAGCGCGAGAAGCTGGGCAGCACCGGGCGCAGCGTGAGGCGACCCTCGACGCGTCGGTCCTGGGCCGGGGTGCCGAACAGGTTCTCCACGTTGACTTCGGCGTTGAGTCCGGCCGGATGCACCCAGCCCTGCGGGTTGCGTTGCGACAGGCGTGCGGATACGCGCAGGGTGTCGGGCTGGAACTCCCGCACCTGCACGGTGGTGCCGCCGACGAAGCTGCGGCGGTGCTCGCCCTCGATCAGATAGAGATTGGCCTGCCAGGGACCGCTGGGCGCCGACTCCGCCGGCGTGAAACGGGCCTCCTCGAAGCCCTCGTTGCCAAATGCGACGTTCTGGCGCAGCGCGGTGCTCCCCCGCGGGTCGGTGACCACCAGTTCCAACGGCAGGCCCTCGGGCGAGCGCGTCCAGTCGGCGGCACGCAGGACCATGCCCAGGTTGACGGTCTCGCCCGGGCGGTAAAGGCCGCGGTCGGAGAACAAGGTCGCGCGCAGCGCACCGGCATCGCGGTCGTTGGGTTCGCCGCCGACATCGAAGCGCGAGGTGTCGAGCGAGCGATCATGGCGATTCAGCGGAAGGAAGCTCAGGTCGTCGGCGAAGGCAACCGTGAGCATCACAGCCTGGCGCTCGCGGCGGAAGCCGCCGAGATCGGGCAAGGAAACTCTGCCGCCGGCATCGGTGGTCTGGGCGATGAGGGTTTCGCCGTTGCGGGCGACCACGCGCACCCGTGCACCGGCCACCGGGTCGCCCGAGGCCAGCGATTGCACGAAAACATCGCGGCCTCCATCCAGGGACTGCTTGGCGATCACGCCCAGGTCGGTCAGAACAACCAGGCGGCGATCGAACTCGCGCCCGCGGTTTCCGGCCAGAGTCTGCTCGGACGGCAGGCTTGCGTCCCGTTGATCGAGTTTGCGAAGGCTGAGCAGGAACACGCCGCGCCGGTCGGGTGTGAAGAACTCGCCCAGATCGACGCCTCGGTAGTGGGTCCGGGCCGGGTCGTCGGTCGGCATCTGCAGCCGCGCTTCGAAGCGCTCGACCAGTGCGTCCTCGCCGACCTGCCACAGCCTGGGCTCACTGAAGCTGCCGCTTGAGCCGGCGGCGAAATGGTGCAGCTGCTCGGGCAGGATGCGGCCGACTTCGAGTCGGGCATGGGCAAGATTGCGCGCGACGATGCTTACCCGACGCTCGCCTCGCAGCGACAGCAGAGCCCCGTCGCCCATGATGCGCAGCAGCTCCGGATACGGTGGGATCTGCAGCACGCGCGCATCGGGCTGGCCGAGTATGAAGCCTCCGAAGCTCTTGATGCCTCGCTCCACACGCACGTGGATGCGGCGCCCAGGCGGCGCCTGATAGCGGAAGCTGTGGGTCTGTGTCCATTCGCGCTCGGGCGGCAGCAGCGCCAGCGCCAGCGGTTCGCTCTGGTCGAGGACGGTCTGGTCGATCTCGCCCGGGCTCCAGCGGTAGGGCACCGGCCAACCGTCGCGCGGCGCGCTCTCGCCGAGACGGGCGATGCGGTGCTCGGGCAACAGCCAGGCTCGGACCGCGTCTGACACGTCGTTGTCGCGCATGGCCTGATTGAAGGTCAGCACCATCACCTGCTCGGGCTCATGGCGCTCGTTGTTGACCAGGGTCAGGTTGACGCTTGCGACGTTCACGCTGTAGAGCGAGGGCAACTCGACCTGGCCGGACAGCGCGTCGGCTGCGCTGCGGCCGGCCAGGCGACTGGCGACGCCCTGGCGCACGTTGAGTGTCAGCCGACCTCCGTTCTCGGGCACGTCCAGGGGTTCGGTCTGGATCCAGGCGGTCAAGCCGCGCTCGTCGTAGCGCACACCATGTGCTGGCGCGCGCAGGCTTCGGTCGGCGCCATCGCGCATTTCCAGCCCGATTCGCGACCCGAGCGTCGCGGCATCCACGGGATGGGAAAAGGAAAGCGTGTAGACGCCGCGCTTGAGCCGGGCATCCTCAGGATCCTGGTAGAACTCGCTGCCGGTCAGGCGGACGCGGAACGGCGCGGTCTCGAAGTCGTGGCGGGTACTCGCCAGCACACTGCGCGGTGCCAGCGCCGTGCGCGGGTCGATGCGCAGCTGGAAGGCCTGGTGTACCGGCCAGTCCTGGGCCGGGGTGAAAACCAGAACACGGTCGTCACGCCAGGTCCAGGTGCCGGGATGGGCGGGCGCCAGCGTCACACCCTGTGGCTCGCGGCGGCGCTCGCCGGGTTCGCCGATCGCTTCCAGCGGTGCCGCGGCAGCCGAGAAGCGCAGGCGCAGTTCGGCGATTTCGGGCGGTGTCCGGGTGTAGTCGGTGACGCGCGGCGCTTCCAGGACAACGCTCAACGCATCGGGCGGAACCACCGGCGGACGTTTGACCCACCAGATGGCCAGAGCCGCCAGCATGAGCAGGCAAAGACTGCCGCCGGCCCAGCGACCGGGGTGGCGGCGCATCCGGGCGATCGAACGGGCGAGCCAGGCCGGCCGCTGCCAGTGGAAGTCGCCCAGCACGTGCCTTGCCCACCCACGCCGGGGGTGCCTGCCGTCGTCCGGCGCAGGCCGGTTGCATCCTGGTTCGATAGCCTCGCTCATCGTGCTGCCCTTTGCTGCGCACCGCCTGCCGTGCCGGAGTGGCACGACCTCCTGGGGGGCGGCGAGAGTATCAGCCGCATACCAGCCTGGATCGGGGCAGGAAATGGCGATTTGCGGGCAGTGCGTTTCGTCGTGCCGGATCAGGGCGGCATTTCGGGCAGGAGGGTCGGTTCCGACGGGTCAGGGCGCCGGGCGCCGTGTTCAGGACGCCATCCAACCATGCATGGCGATCCGCTCGGCCGAAAGCCAGGCCCAGACCTTCCCAGCAGGTTCCTGAGCGGGTCCAGTCCGCGATAGCGCCACTTCGCCAGATGCCGGTTCGGGCGTCGCTCGCCGCCGCGGGCACCCGCCTTTCGGGCAGAACCCAGCCACGGCATTTGAAGGGCGAGAATTGCAGCGAACACCGCATGGTCGCCGTCGGGCATCCCAGGCGCGGTGGAGGCGGCCCGAGAAGGTCTTCCGGCGCCCGTCCGGTGTGGCGCCGCGGCCCGATGGCCTGGACGGTGGCGCATCGGGGCCGACGGCGGTCAGACCCGTGCCGTCGGCCAGCCGTCGAGGATGCGCGCAGTTCCGCGAAGGCCGCCCGGGCTGCGGGCGCCGAGGGTCAGGGGCCGGCCTGCATCCGATCGCTTCCCTGGAGCGTAAGTACGGGTGCTGATCGCCACCCGGACTCCGGGTGTGCCCCTTTGGATCCTGGGAGGTACTGATGATGCATAGGACACCGGGCCGGCGTTTCCGGCTTGCCTTGTCGCTGGCGGTACTGGCGACCCCGGCCTTCGCGCACGCCCAGTCGGGTGCCGGAACGGGCGGGAAACTGGTGTTGACCGGTGGCGTCAGCCAGGTCGAGGGGGCGGGCGGCGGCGGGCTGGTTCCCTGGGCGCTGATCGGCGGCCAGGGCGCGGCGGGGCAGGTCGGCGCCCAGGCCTATTACACCCATGTCGCCCTCGACGACTACACCCTCGACAGCTTCGGCGCGCTGGTCGGCATTTCCGACCGCCTTGAAGTGAGTCTTGCCCGCCAGCGCTTCGACACCAGGAACGTCGGAACCGCCCTTGGCCTGGGACGAGGCTTCACGATCCAGCAGGATGTCGTGGGGGTCAAGCTGCGACTGGCCGGCGACGCCATCGTCGAACAGGATGCCTGGTTGCCCCAGATTGCAGTCGGTTTCCAGTACAAGCGCAACGACCAGCCTGGCTTGCTCGCGGCGATCGGCGCGCGCGACCACGCGGACTTCGAGCCCTACCTGTCGGCCACCAAGCTGTACCTGGCGCAGAGCCTGCTGGTCAACGGCACGCTGCGGTACACCCGGGCCAACCAGTTCGGGATTCTCGGTTTCGGAGGCGACCTGCGCGGTAGTCGGCGGCTGCAGTTCGAGGGATCGGCCGCCCTGTTGCTCCGCCGCAACCTTGCAGTCGGTGTCGAGTACCGGGCCAAGCCGAACAACCTGGGCATCGCGCGGGAGGACGACGCGTTCGACGCCTTCATCGCATGGGCACCCTCCAAGCATCTGTCGCTGACGCTGGCGTACGTCGATCTTGGAAACATCGTCATCGCCGACGACCAGAGGGGGCTGTACGCCTCTCTCCAGGTCGGATTCTGAATCGACAAGGAGTCCGCGCATGAAACTTTCTCCCGGTGCGACCCTGGGCCTGCTGCTTTCCCTGGCCGTCGCCTTCGCGACACCGACGGCCGCGCAAATGGATCCGGCGCCCGCCCATCCTGAGCTGCGAGGGGTCCTCGATGATTTCGGGGGGGCGGCGGGACTGGCCGGCCTGATGGACGACCTGATGGTCCTCATGCTCGACAACCCGCGCCTGCGTCCGTTCTTCGAGACGATCGACCAGCGGTTGCTGAAGCGTCATCTTGCCGAGCAGTTCTGCGTGATCCTGGGCGGCGACTGCAGCTACACCGGGCGAACGATGATCGAGTCGCATGCCGGCCTGGGCATCACCCGCGCCGATTTCAATGCCCTGGTCGAGGACCTGCAGACGGCCATGAACCGTCGGGGCATTCCGTTCCGCGCCCAGAATCGACTGCTCGCGGTGCTTGCGCCGATGCACCGGGAAATCGTCGAGCGCTAGCCGGAACGCTACTTCAGGACGCGTAGCGAAATCGTCGGGTCGCGTCATGGTGCGGGCAGCGGACCGTTGGACGGCGAAGGCGCAGCCGACACGACGGCGAACTGGCCAACGGGAGTGGGCCGCGTCACGGCGCGAAGCTCGGCGGTCGAAGCAGCGGAATCATGAAGCCTCCCGGCAAGCCGCTGAACGACGCCTCGCAACCCCTTCGTGGATGGCCTGCGTTGCGGCATGGGTCGCCCCGCCTTCGCAGGGCATCGCCCGCGCTGGGAGCGGAGTCGACTGCGGGCCGCTTGCGATGTCACCTGTCCCGCCGGGCCGGGCGCCGGCCCCGGTTGGCCGGCCCGGCCGCCGCGTGGACCCAGGGTGTCAGAGCTCTCGGGCGTTTCGTCCCGCGTCGGGGCGTCACGCCTTGATGGCAGCAAGCCGCAGGTCGACGTCGTCGAGCGATGGCGAGCGGCCGCTCCTGAGTCGCCCGATCAGGTCGAACACGGCGGGGTCGGAGGCAGCAGAGCCGTGGGCCTGGAAGAGCAGCCCGAAAAGGTCCGCAAGCTCGGACAGCAGGAGGGCTTTCGGATCCGGCCTTCCGGGTAGCCCCTCCCCATGCGACCGCGTGCCGAACGGCGAGAATGGGTCGACCGGACGGACCCGGATCTGACCGCCAGGTTGCAGCACGACCTGGCTGGCGCTCAGCGACCACGGCACCACCTTGGCGCCGTGCAGGGCGGTCAACGCGGCCACGATGCGCCGGGCGAGCAACAGGCCGGCGGCAGCGGGTGGTGGACCCAGCCGTGCCAGGAGGTCGGCCAGCGAGTGCCCGGACAGGTCTTCGAGCGCGATCCCGAGTGTCCCCTGGTGCTGGCCCACATGGACGATCCGGACCAGGGCCGGGTGGTTCACGGCCATGGCGCGCTTCATCTCTGCGCCCAGGCGGAAGGCGAGGGCAGTGCGGCGCGCCTGGCCGGGCAGGAACTGCAGCAGCTCCGCCAGCACGCCTTCCTGACGATCGAGCACGCGCAAACGCTGTGTGCCGGCCGCGGCGGGCAGTCGGGCCAGCGCCTGGAAGCGATCGGGCACGGTAGCGACAGGACTGAAGGTTTCGCTCGCGGGCGCGGGTGAAACCGGCCCGGCGGATTCCAGCCACGCAAGTAGCCGGATGCTGCCATCCCGCGTGGCCAGGTCATCCCGCCGGGCGGGGACGGCCGCGGCGCCCGCCGCCCGCTCGCTCCGCCTGGCGATCCAGAGCGCCAGCAGGCCTGCCATGAGCCCGGCGCTGCCGGCCAGGACCAGCAGTCCCCGCTGCCGCGCTGTGCTGGCGGCGATTTCGGAGGGATGCAGATGCGCCGTGATCAGGGCGGGGCGATCGAAGTCCGGCAACTCCATTGCCGACACGTCTGCCGCGCGGTGGCCCGTCGCTGCGCCGCCGCCTCCGCTGGCGTGTTCCCGCCCGTCGGCGATCTCCAGTCCCAGCACGACCGCGCTTGGTTGGCCGATGGCTGCCAGCGTCGACGGCGCAATGGGTCGGGCGAACGCCAGCACACCGCGCAGCAACGGTCCCTGTCGCACCGGCGACAGCGCGATGCTGGTCGGGTTGCCCGCGACCAGCCAGAATCCGCCCGAACCCGCGCCGGTGCGAACCACCTCGGCGACGCCAGGGAGTTCGTCGCCGCGTTCCGCGGCGGCCAGGAGCGCGCCTGTGGCGAGGACCAACCGGCCGCCAGCATCGAACACCATGGTGCCGGCAGCCTGGACAGCATCCACCCGCTCCTCGAGCAGGTCGCGAAGCGAGAATGCGTCGACCGGCGTTCTCGACAAGGCGGCATCGACATAGGCTGCAAACCCGCGATCGGTGGCCAGCCGCTCCGCCTGGCCAGCCAGCTCGGCTTGCTGCGCCGTGACTGCGGCGGACAAGAGCGCCAGGCCCGCCTGGGGCCGGGTCCGGACCTCGGACTGAAGGGCCACCCGGGTTTGCCATGATGCCGCCAGGGCGAACACGGCGGTCGTGGCCAGGGCAGCCAACAGCACCCGGAGCGCGAGTTGCCGGTTGCCGGCCTGGCGGGTGTCAGCGGGCTGGGCCATAGCTGCTGCCGTCGAGGCGCGTGTGATCGGGAATCAGGGGGCGGTCGATGGTGAGGACGACTTCCGCGGCGCGACCGGACCCGGCGTCGATATCAAGGCGTTGCACGCCCGCCCTTGGATGCCACACCTCCAGGACCCCCTGGCCGTCGGGAACATTGTCGAAGCGGAAGCCGCCCTCGGCGTCGACCCGTGCCGCAAAGGGCGTATCGACCACCACGATCGCCGCGTACATGCCGTAGTGCACGTTGCAGAACACCATGACGACACCGGGTGATCCCAGCACCACGTCGGCACTCTCACCTTCGCCATAGAGGCCGAGGTCGAAACGGTTGCCCGGGGAATCCGAAAAGGCGTTGTGGAGCACGTCGTCATCGTTGGGGAAGCCGACCGTGCTGCCGACCGGGACGACCAGGGTGGTCGGAAGAAACCGCTTGCCCCGGGTGACGATGCTGAACCTGCCGGGACGCGGGGCGGCGAACGGGGTGGTGGGGCGAAAGATCGCCACGGCGTTGGCGATTTCGCCGGCAGCCAGGGACTGTCCGCGGGCAGCCACCAGGCGGACACTGCCCCGGACGCTGCGCCCGGCCACCTCCTGCGTGGTGGATGACTCGGGTTGCGCCCTCACAGGTGTTGCAGGTGCCGGCGCAGGCACGGGGGCTGGTGCAGGCGCTGGTGCAGGCGCAGGGGCAGGCGCAGGCGCAGGGGCAGGCGCAGGTGCCGGCGCAGGGGCAGGCGCAGACGCAGGTGCCGGCGCAGGGGCAGGCGCAGGCGCAGGCGCAGGTGCAGGTGCAGGTGCAGGTGCAGGTGCAGGCGCAGGTGCAGGTGCAGGTGCCGGCGAAGGCGCATTCAGGGCTTCGGGTACCGGGTCGGGTGCAGCCTCGGGCGCAGTCGGATCGGATCGCGTCGGGTCGGGTTGGCTGGATGGACCAACCGCAACGGCAACAGACGACCTGGGTGGCTGCGACGCGCACGCGGACAACGTGGCGGCCAGGGCAATCGCGAGGGCGATACGAATGAATCCGGGCATAGGTTTCCCTACCGGACGGCGTCCTCGCCGTCCTCATCGCAAGTCCCGGAACCGCCGGGAGCGGCACCCGCTGGGGTGCCGCGTCATACGCACGCAGTGCGACGAATGGATGCAGCCACAGGCCTGTGGGCCCGCGTTGGCAGACTGTCGAAGTGCCCGCCAGCTGCGGTCGAGTAGGGCTGCTTGGCGAAGCGATAGCGCAAGCAGTTGATTTGAAACGAGCCCGGCCGGGCAGGCGCCGGACTGGCGACGTGCGCATCGACCAGGACGATCCGCGCTTGTTCAGGCCGACGGTCGCCCGTGGGCCGAATGAGCGTCCACTTGCCCCGTGCCTCCCGGCAGTCGCCAGGGCCACATGCAGGGCTCGGCCCAGGCGGAAGCGGACGATCCAGGTCCGGGCGAAGCGCGACGGGGCAACTCGGCGAATCGCTCCGGGCGGACGGTGTCGGCCAGGTACGGCGAGCCGCTGGCCGGTGTCGGTTGACGCATTCCCGCATGCGTGACGTGCGCTTCTCGCCGCTTGCCGGCTTGCAGTGATATCCGAGCCCTTTTCAGCCGAGGACGCAACGATGAGATCGATGCTTGCCGCCAGCGTTTCGCTGTTTCTTGCAATGCCCGCCACCGCCCAGGTGATCAGTTGTGTCACCAACAGCCAGCAGTTGCAGGCCGCCCTGGTGCTGGCGGCGTTCAATGGTCAGGACGACGTGATCCGGATCGCCACTGGGCACTATCCGATACCGCCCGGCGGGTTTTTCTACAACACCGAAAGCGTTCATGCGGACGACAAGCACCTGACCCTGATCGGCGGCTGGTCCGAGCTGTTCGGCAACCCCTGCGGCCAGCAACTGACGCAGAACCCCTTCTATACCGTGCTTGACGGGGGTGGCATCGACCGGGTGCTGCGGATCCGGCCGGGCCGCCACGGCGACGTCACGGTGCGCCTGCTGACCCTGGCCAACGGCAGGGCAACCCACAGCAACGGCCCTGCGATCGGGGGCGGCCTGTACATCGACCCGGTGGCAGACAACAACACGTCGGTACACCGGATCGAGCGCAACGCCTTCATCAACAACGTATCCGATTCGATCGTGGGTGCGCTCGATCTGTCCACCGGGGTGGTGATCGCGACCGGGCGACGGCTGGTGATCAACAACCTGTTCTGGGGAAATCGAGCGTTGTTGGGAATCGGGGCGGTCAGAATTCAACAGCGCGGCGGCGAGGGCGTCTGGTTCACCAACAACACGGTCATCGGCAACAGCGTGTCATTGCCCCAGCCCGACTATCCAGGTGCGGTCCAGCTCGGCGGTTCGGCGGATCGTCACGTCTACAACAACATTCTCTGGGGCAACACCCTCAGCGACCTGCATATCGAGACCAATACGCCGCTGTACCTGCACAGCAACAACATCGGACACCGGACCGGATACCTGGGCTCGACCGCCGCCAGCGGCAACATGAGCACCAATCCGCAGTTCGGTCCGGGCTTTCTGAGCTTCACGCCCGGTCGCACGTCGCCCCTGGTCGACGCCGGCATCCATCCCGGCCCGCTGCCCTCGATCTGGCATCTGCCCGAACGCGACCTCAACGACAGCCCGCGCGTGGTCGGCCCCGCCGTCGACATCGGTGCCTACGAGAACTTCCGCGTGTTCGCCAGCGATTTCGAGGATCAGCAGGAACCCGACGGTGACGGATCGCTGCCAGCGGCGTTGTGCGAGGCCGTGGACTGCGAGGACCCGCAGCAGCGCGGAGAATGAATCCGGATTCGCCCTGCATCAGGTATCGGTCAGATGTGTTGAACGACGAAGCCGGCGGAACCGGTCGTGGTCATGGGTTCGGATCGGCACTGGCAGGCAGCCGGCAGCCCGGCCGGGTATGGCCGTGGATGGCCAGGGCCCGGTCGACCGGTACGGTACCGGCCGCGAAGGAGAGTGACTGGCCGGCCATCGAGCAGCGTGACGGCGCCGAGTGTCCGCTGCCTGCCGGCGATCAAGGCCAGGTGGCGGGAACCGGAACCGATCCGCGCTTGCTCGACCTTCTCGACCATGCTGCCGCGCCGGCGCTCGTCCCGCCGGACTTCGACGAGGCGTTCGCCTTGGCGAGTGCGCGGCAAGCGATCGACGCCGCGTACCGGGGCGTGCGCGGCGGCCCACGCCGTATGCAGGCGCGCCCCGCTTGGGAGTTCAGATGGCAGTCCGGGCTGCCAGTGCCCCCAGCCGCTGCCCGACCCGGACTTCCTGGCCGGTCGCGAAGCCTTTCAGTCGGACCCGGTCCGGCCCGAACAGCACGATCGCGGTCGAGCCGAAGTGGAAGCGGCCCAGTTCGGCGAAGCGGTCGAGCTGCCAGCGTCCGGGCGGGAACTCGGTGACCTGTGGCGTCGCGCCACGGGGGGACTCCAGCCAGCCCGACCAGACCGTCTCGATGCCGGCCACGATCATCGCGCCGACCAGCACCACGGCCATCGGCCCGGCTTCGGTATCGAAGTGGCAGACCAGGCGCTCGTTGCGGGCGAAGACGCTGTCGATGCCCTCGACGGTGACCGGTGCGACGCTGAACAGGCGCCCCGGCACGTAGGTGGTGCGGCGCAGGGTGCCGGCCAGGGGCATGTGCACGCGGTGATAGTTGCGTGGCTGCAGATAGACCGTCGCGAAGCTGCCGCCGGCATAGGCGGCGGCTTCGCCGGCATCGCCGACCAGGGCGGCCAGCGAGTAGTCGCGGCCCTTGGCCTGGAGGATGCGGTCGCCGATGATCGGACCGACGGCACTCACCCGGCCATCCGCCGGCATCAGCACGGCGCGGGGATCCGGGTCGGGCTGCCGGGCGCCTGGGTGCAGCGCCCGGGTGAAGAAGGCATCGAAAGTCGGGTAGTGGTCGGGGTCGGGGCTCTCGGATTCCGACAGGTCGATGCCGAACTGCCGGACTGCCCCCCGGATCTGCAGGTTCTTGAGCGGCCGCCAGCGGATCGCGCCCCAGCGGCGCGCCAGGGCGGTCAACAGGTGGTGCGGAAGCAGCTTCTGCAGCAGCAGGTAGGCGCGACGCATCAGGACGCGCGCCCTGCCAGCAGGCGCAGGTCGGCGATGATCGCGTCGATCCGCAGGGGCGGGCGCACCAGGGCGACCAGGCGCCCGGCCGGGTCGACGATCGCCAGGTGCGCGCTGTGGTCGACGGAGTAATCCTCGCCTTCCGGCGGATCGCGCAGGTAGATCATGCCGAGCTGCCGGGTGAACGGCAGCAGGGCTTCGTGCGGCCCGGTGGCGGCGACGATGGTCGGGCTGAAGTAGCGGGCATAGTCGGCCAGCAGGGCGGGTTCGTCGCGCTCCGGGTCCACCGAGACGAAGTTCAGGCCGGGCAGGGGACCGGCCTCGACCGGCCAGGCACGTTCCAGGTCGCGGAACACCGCCAGGGTCTGCGGGCAGATGTCCGGACAATGGGTGAAGCCGATGAACACCAGGTTCCAGCGGCCACGCCAGTCCGCCAGGGTAAGGGCGCTTCCATCCGGGCGCTGCAAGGAAAAGTCCTCCAGGGCGCGCGGCACCGGATAGACCAGGGCGGTGCGGGTCGCGGGCGCGTCCTCGGGGGCGAACCAGCGCTGGCCCAGGAACAGGCCCAGGGCGCCGGCCAGGGCGGCGGCGGCGATCAGCCAGGGCAGGGATCGGGAGAGGTTCATGGCCTCGAGTATAGCGGCGGCTGCCTGGTGGCCCGGTTTCAGCCCCCACGAATGCCGTGGCTTGGGCTACGCTGGCGGGCTGAATCCGACCGCAAGGCCGAGCCATGACCGAGCTGCGCAGCATCCGCGACTTCATCCGCTTTGGCGCCAGCGAGTTCGGCCGTGCCGGGCTGAGCTTCGGGCACAGCTACGACAACGCGCTCGACGAGGCCACCCAACTGGTCCTGCACGCCCTGCACCTGCCGCACGACCTGTCGCCGGTGTACGCCTCGGCACGGCTGACCGCCGACGAGCGCGCCCAGGTGATGGCCCTGCTGCGCCGGCGCATCGACGAACGCATA
Source organism: Lysobacterales bacterium (assembly GCA_019634735.1). NCBI lineage: Bacteria > Pseudomonadati > Pseudomonadota > Gammaproteobacteria > Lysobacterales > Lysobacterales bacterium. The sequence goes on from JAHCAT010000010.1 coordinate 55,534, forward strand.
CCGGCCTGCTACCTGACCGGCGAGGCCTGGTTCGCGGGCCTGTGCTTCCGCTCCGATGCACGCGCCCTGGTACCGCGCTCGCCGATCGCTGAGCTGATCGAGTCGGGCTTTTCGCCCTGGGCGGACGGCGTCGAGGTCGCCCGCGCCCTGGACCTGTGCACCGGCAGCGGCTGCATCGGCATCGCCATGGCGGTGCACAATCCGGGCTGGCAGGTCGACTGCGTCGACATCTCCGCGGATGCGCTGGCGCTGGCCGCCGAGAACGTCGAGCGCTTCGAGGTCGGCGACCGGGTCCGCCTGCTGCGCTCGGACCTGTTCGGCGCGCTGGCGGGCGAACGCTACGAGCTGATCGTCAGCAACCCGCCCTATGTCACCCACGACGAGTATTCGGCGATGCCTGCCGAGTACGCCCACGAACCCAGGCTCGGCCTGACCGCCGGAGAGGATGGCCTGGACCTGGCGCTGGAGATCCTGCACCGGGCCGCTGGCCACCTGGCCGAGGACGGCGTCCTGATCGTCGAGGTCGGCGAGTCGCAGCGCGCGCTTGAGCGGCTGCTGCCGGCGGTGCCGTTCGCCTGGATCGAGTTCCGGGTCGGCCAGATGGGCGTGTTCGCGCTGACCCGGGAAGACCTGGTCGCGCACGCCGGGGAGATCGCCGCCGTGCAGCGCCGCGGGACGGGTTGAGCATGTCGCACAATACCTTCGGGCACCTGTTCCGGGTCACCACCTTCGGGGAGAGCCATGGCCCCGCGATCGGCTGCGTGATCGACGGCTGCCCGCCAGGCCTGGAAATCGCCGAAGGCGACTTCGAGGCCGATCTTGCCCGCAGGGCGACCGGTCGCAGCCGCCATACCAGCCAGCGCCGCGAGGCCGACCGGGTGGAGATCCTCTCGGGGGTGCACGAGGGTCGTAGCACCGGCACTCCGATCGCCCTGCTGGTGCGCAACACCGATGCCCGCAGCAAGGACTACGACGAGCTGGCCACGGTGTTCCGGCCGGGCCACGCCGACTTCACCTATCAGGCCAAGTACGGCCTGCGCGACCACCGTGGCGGCGGCCGATCGTCGGCGCGCGAGACCACCATGCGGGTGGCGGCCGGGGTGCTGGCCAAGCGGCTGCTCGCGGAGCGCTTCGGCACCACCATCCGCGGGCATGTGGCGCAGATCGGCGAGCTGCGCCCGGCGCGCTTCCAGGCTGCTGCGGTCGAGGACAACCCGTTCTTCTGGCCCGACCCCGACATGGTCCCGGCGCTGGAGGCCTACATGGATGCCCTGCGCAAGTCGGGCGATTCGATCGGCGCCCGCATCGAGGTCGTCGCGGACAACGTACCGGCCGGCCTGGGCTCGCCGCTGTACGGCAAGCTCGATGCCGAGCTTGCCGCGGCGCTGATGTCGATCAATGCCGTCAAGGGCGTCGAGATCGGCGATGGCTTTGCCGTGGCCGCGCAGCACGGCAGCGCGCACCGGGACGCCATGGGTCCGGACGGCTTCGCCAGCAACCACGCCGGTGGCATCCTGGGCGGCATCAGCAGCGGCCAGCCGGTGACCTGCGCGATCGCGCTGAAGCCGACCTCCAGCCTGCGCCTGCCGGTGGCCTCGGTCGACCACGAGGGCCGGCCGGTGACCGTCGAGGTCAAGGGCCGGCACGACCCCTGCGTCGGCATCCGCGCGGTGCCGATCGCCGAGGCGATGGTGGCCCTGGTGCTGGCCGATCAGTATCTGCGGCATCGCGCCCAGTGCGGCGAACCCGCAACGGAGAACCTGCGACCATGAACCCCACACCCCGGATCGCCGTGGCCGGCGCCACCGGCGCCGTCGGCGAGGCGCTGCTCGACATCCTGGGCGAGCGTGGCTTCCCGTTCGCCGACCTGGTGCCGCTGGCAAGCGCCCGATCTGCCGGCGGCCAGGTGCGCTGCCGCGGTCGCGACTGGACCGTGCGCGAACTGGACGGCTTCGACTTCGCCGGCATCGACATCGCCTTCTTCTCCGCAGGCGGCTCGGTCTCCGCGCAGCACGCGCCGCGCGCCGCGGCGGCGGGTGCCGTGGTCATCGACAACACCTCGCATTTCCGCAATGAACCCGATGTGCCGCTGGTGGTGGTCGAGGTCAATCCCGAGGCGCTGAAGCATCGCCCGCGCGGCATCGTCGCCAATCCCAACTGCTCGACGATGCAGATGATGGTGGCGCTGGCGCCGCTGTACCGGGAGGTCGGCATCGATCGCATCAACGTCGCCAGCTACCAGTCGGTATCCGGCGCCGGCCGGTCGGCGATGGAGGAGCTGGGGCTGCAGACGGCGCGACTGCTCAACTTCCAGGATGCGGCGCCGGAAAGGTTTCCCGTGCAGATCGCCTTCAACCTGATCCCGCAGATCGACGAGTTCACCGACAACGGCTACACGCGGGAAGAAATGAAGATGGTCTGGGAGACCCGCAAGATCCTGGGCGACCCGGCGATCGGCGTGAACCCGACCTGCGTGCGCGTGCCGGTGTTCTACGGCCACGCGCTGGCCTGCCACATCGAGACCCGCCAGCCGATAACGCCGGAACGGGCCCGGGCCGTGCTGGCCGCGGCCCCAGGCGTGGTCGTCGTGGACGAGCACCGGCCCGGTGGCTGGCCGACCCCGGTGACCCATGCGGCGGGGTCGGATCCGGTCTATGTGGGGCGGGTCAGGGCCGACCCGTCGCACCCGCGTGGGCTGGCCTTGTGGATCGTCGCGGACAATATCCGCAAGGGCGCGGCGCTGAATGCTGTTCAGCTGGCCGAAATCTTGGTAAAAGACGTGGCGTGATCTATAGTTGCGCCGTAGTTATGAGACTGCGTCACACTTTGGCCCCGGTTGCGGGGGTCGGCGCGCGGGTCCCTCCGGGGGTGCGGGCGCGGTGGGTGGCGCGGGGCAGGGGGAATCACCGGCAGGTTCAGGCGCCCGTGGGGGCGCCGTCCAGGTCCGGTGCCGTGGAATCCGGCCGCCACCGCCGGAACCGTCGCGGTGCGGGTGGTCCGCAGCGGCGTCCAGTCATCCGGGGGAGTCACCGAGCATGAAAATCCGAGTCCTGTTGGCCGCCAGCCTGATGGCGCTGCTGTCCGGGGCCGCCTGGGCGCTGGGCCTGGGCGAGATCGTGGTCAATTCCCGACTGAACCAGCCGCTGAGCGCCGAGATACTGGTGCGCGAGGCCTTCCCGGGAGAGGCCGAACAGCTGGTCGCCCGTCTCGCCTCGCAGGAAGACTTCGCGCGAGTCGGACTGGAGCGTGCCCGGATGCCGGTCACGCCGCGCTTCGAAGTCGGCCGGAACCAGCGCGGCCAGACCGTGATCCGGATCCGTTCCGACGAGCCGGTCCGTGAGCCCTTCCTGACCCTGCTGGTCGAGGCCAGCTGGAGTGGCGGCAGGCTGTTGCGGGAGTACGGCGTCCTGCTGGACCCGCCGGTCTCCGCGCCGGCCAGCAGCATCGCCCGCAGCGAGCCGGCGGCCGCCCCGCCCCCGGCGCCGGCCGCCACCGTACCCCTGGCCGAAACCCCAACCGGCCCGGCGCCCGCCGAGGCGCGGGTTCCTGAGCCGGTCTCGCCGCCCAGCCCGGCGCCGGCCGCCCCCGCCCCCGCGCCGGCCGCGCCCCAGGCCGCAGCGCCTGCGGTGCGGCGCCGCCGCCGGTCGGCCGCGCCGCCGCCCGCTGTTCGGCCGCCGGCCGCGCCTGGGCCGCGCCCGCCGTGGCCGACGATTCGGCCTATACGGTCCAGCGCGGCGACACCCTGGGCAGGATCGCCGCGCGCTATGCCGCCGCGCAGGGCGTCGCCACCAACCAGATGATGGTCGCGCTGCAGCGCGAGAACCCGCGCGCCTTCTTCGCCGACAACATCAACGCCTTGAAGGCCGGTGCGGTCCTGCGGGTCCCCGATGCCGACCAGGTGCGCGCTCTCTCGACCCGCGAGGCCACCGCGACGGTTCGCGCGCAGAACCAGGCATGGGCCGGGACCACCGCGCTGGCCGACGCGGGCGCCGCGCCGCGCCGCAGCAGCGTCCCGGCTGCGCCAGCCGCGGTCGACGACCGCCTGGCGATCGTGCCGCCCCGGGGCGAGGGTGGCGACAGTGAATCCGCCGGCCGCGCCGGCAGCGACCGGGGAGCAGCGCAGATGGCGCAGGTTGAGGCTGAGCTGCAACGTACGCGGGAAGACCTGCGCAGCAAGGACCAGGAGGTCTCCGAACTGGCTTCCCGGATCCGGGACCTCGAGGAACTGAACTCCCGCAACGCGCGCTTGCTGGAACTCAAGGATGCGGAGGTCGCGGAGCTGCAGCGCAGGCTGGCCGACGTGGCGCAGGCGCCGGTGCCGGTCGCCGAGGCCGTGGCCCCGCCGGAGCCGGTCGTGCCCGTCGAGGCGCCGATCGCCGTGGCGCCCGACGAGATCCAGGAAGCCGGCATGGACCCGGACGACACTGCAGGCTGGCCGACGCCGGGTGTCGATGAGACCGCGGATGCCGGCACGGACCCCGTTGCCGGGGAATTCGACGCGTCGATGCCGCCGGTGGATACCGAGCAGACTGGGCAGGTCGGTCCGACCGAGGGCGAAGCCTTCGTCGACGGCGAAGCGCCGGCCACGGTCGGCGAGCCTGAGCCGGTGCTGCCGGTCGCCGGCAGCGAGCCGGCGGAACCGGCGATGACGACGGCGGTGGAGGTGCCTGCGGCCCCCGCGCCGCTCCCGCGCCCCTGGTACATGGATCCGATGGTCCAGGGGGCAATCGGGCTGGGCGTGCTCGCGCTGCTGCTGCTGGCCGTGCTGGCGGGGCGCCAGCGTCGCAACGCCCAGGCCCAGGTCCCGGTGGAGGCGCCGCGCCGCTCGGTGGCCGACCTGTTCGGCAAGGAAGGCTCGGCGGCACCGGTTGCCGTGGCCGCGCCTGCGGTCGCCGACGGCATCGAGGCCGAGGCCCAGGCCCTGGAGGATCAGGTCGCAGCCGACCCTGACGATTTCGGTGCGCACCTGGAGCTGCTGAGCATCTACTACGCCGAGGGCGATCGCACGCGATTCGAAGCCGCCGCCATGCGCTTCCACGCCCGTCCGGGCGCTGCGACCAGCGCCGAGTGGGCCCAGGCGCTTGACCTTGGCGCCGAGCTTTCTCCCGGCCATCCGCTGTTCGCCGGCGCCGTCCAGGGCAGCGACCTGGCCGATGCCGCGGACGTCGGGGAGTTCGGTGGCGCGGGCTGGGACGAGCCGGAGTCGGAATCCGCAGCGGCGTCGACCCGGGCCCCCATGGAGGAGCCCGTGCGACGTGTGGTCGACATCGGTGGCACCCAGTTTCCGGCCGAACCGGACGTCTACGAGGAGGTCCTGGAACCGGATGCCCCGGCGATCGACTTCCAGCCGACCCCGATCGAGGAGCTCGACCTGGCTCCCGTGACCCCGGCCCCGGCGACGGATGCCGCCGACCAGGAGGACGACGAGGAGGCGCTGCCGCCGCTCACCTTCGGGGGCAACTTCGAAAAGGTCGATTCCGTGTCCGCGGAACCGGAGATCACCTTCGAGGGGGAGACCATGGACGCATCCGATTCCGTCGACGAGGGCGCCGGCATGGACGAGGCGGCGACCAAGCTCGAGCTTGCCCGCGCCTACCTCGACATGGGCGATCCCGAAGGTGCCCGCGCCATGCTGGAGGAAGTGCTGGGCGAAGGTGACACCTCGCAGCGCGAGGAAGCCCGGAAGCTGCTGGCGACCCTGTGACGGCGGCACCCGCGCCGGACCGCCAGCGCTTCGCGCTGGCGGTCGAGTACGACGGCAGCGGGTATTCGGGCTGGCAGCGGCTCGCGCACACGACGACCGTGCAGGCGACGCTCGAGGCGGTGCTGTCGAGGGTCGCAGACGAACCGATCGAAACCACCTGCGCCGGGCGCACCGATGCGGGGGTGCACGCCCGGGCCCAGGTCGTCCATTTCGACACCACCGCCCGGCGCAGTCCGCGCGGCTGGATGCTGGGCAGCAACGGCTGGCTCCCCGAGACCGTGGCGGTGGTATGGGTTGGCCAGGTGCCCGCGCAGTTCCATGCCCGCTTCACCGCCCGCCGGCGACGCTATCGCTACTGCATCCTGAACCGCGATGCCCGGCCGGGGTTGCAGGGTCGGTTCCTCACCTGGCAGCACCACCGGCTCGACCATGCGGCGATGGACCGCGCCGCAGCGGTGCTGGTGGGCCGCCACGACTTCTCGGCCTTCCGCGCCCTGGCCTGCCAGGCGCGCCACGCGCAGCGCACCGTGCACGAGGTCTCGGTGCGCCGGGACGGCGACCTGGTGGTCCTGGAGATCGAGGCCAACGCCTTTCTGCACCACATGGTTCGCAACATCGTCGGTTCCCTGGTCCTGGTCGGACGCGGCAAGCGGCCCGGCAGCTGGATCGCGGAACTGCTGGCCGGTCGCCGCCGCGAGCCGGCCGGGCCGACCGCGCCGCCGGAGGGGCTCACCTTCCTCGGCCCCCGCTATCCGCGGGGCCTTGGCTTGCCGGCCTGGCTGGAATGCGACGACCCGCTGTGAACGTTCCGCTGGTCAAGTTCTGCGGCCTGACCCGCGCCGTCGACGTCGAGCGGGCCGCCCGTCTCGGCGTCGCTGCGATCGGACTCGTGCTGGCCACCGGCAGTCCGCGCCGGGTCGGCGTGGATCTGGCCCGGTCCCTCGCCGAGACGGCGAGGGAACAGGTTCGCCCGCCGCGGGTGGTGCTGCTGCTGCGCAATGCGCCGGCCGGCGAGGTTGCGGCCGCGATCGCCGCGATCGCTCCCGACCTGCTGCAGTTCCACGGCGATGAGTCCGAGGACGAGTGCACGCGCTTCGGGCTTCCCTACTGGAAGGCGCTCGGGCTGGCCGGCGTCGCCGACCCGGCCGCGCTGCTGGCCGGGCACCTGCGCGCCGAGGCGCTGCTGCTGGACGGCCATCCGCCCGGCGCCGCCGGCGGCAGCGGGCAACGCCTGGACTGGCGACGCTGGCCCGCCGGCGCAAGTCGCCGGCTGGTGCTGGCCGGCGGCCTGGCGCCGGGCAACATCGCCGCGGCGATCGCCGCGACCCGACCGTGGGCGGTGGACGTCTCGTCCGGCATCGAATCGGCACCCGGCATCAAGGACGAGGCAGCCATGGCCGCGTTCATGGCCGCCGTGGCACAGGCGTAGCCGCCTGGCGCGGGCCAGCCTGCGCGCCGCGCCGGCGCCAGGCCGCCCGGCGAAGTGACGGGGCTCCGCCCCCGATGCGCGGACCGCACGGGCCGACACCGTCCGCAAGCGCCCACTGAAAGGCCATCCGCCCACCGGTCGCGCCGTTGTCCATGCCCTTGACCCTACCTGATTAGCGTCGTGTCTCCGCCCGCTGCCAGGCAGCTTTACGTCAGTGCGACGACACCGCACTTCTCCCCTCCCCCGCCCTGCGGGGGAGGGGCGGGGGAGAGGGCCGCCCGGGCCAGCGCGCGCCACCACTGGGCCGGCCACCATGCAAATCATGGCAAGTGCCGGCCCTCTCCCCCGGCCCCTCTCCCAGAGGGATGAGGGGAGTACAGCGCGCTGCGCTCACCGAACACCGGGTCCTGGTCCTTGGTCCCCGATCCTGGGCTGAGACACGACGCCAATCAGGTCGACCCGATGCCTGCCGGCGGGTCCGCAGTCCTGGGGTTGCACCCGGGCCCGGCGCCGCAGCGCCCCCGGATCGCGTCGTCTCGACACCCGGCAGCCGGCAAGACCGCTAAGCTTCGCGTCCGCCCTCCATGCTGCGATGCAATGAACGCGCCAACCACGCCAGCAACCGATCTAGACCTGACCGCCTGGCCGGATGCCGAGGGCCGCTTCGGCCAGTTCGGCGGCCGCTACGTGGCGGAAACCCTGATGGCCCCGCTGGCCGAACTGGAGGCCGCCTACCGCACGCTGCGCGACGATGCCGCCTTCCAGGCCGAACTGATGCGCGACCTCGCCGACTATGTCGGCCGGCCCAGCCCGATCTACCACGCGGAGCGCCTGAGTCGGCAGGTCGGCGGTGCGCGCATCCTGCTCAAGCGCGAGGACCTGAACCACACCGGCGCGCACAAGATCAACAACACGGTCGGCCAGGCCCTGGTCGCCCGGCGCATGGGCAAGCCCCGGGTGATCGCCGAGACCGGCGCCGGCCAGCACGGCGTCGCCACCGCCACGGTGGCGGCACGCCTGGGCCTGGAATGCGTGGTCTACATGGGTGCCACCGACATCGAGCGGCAGGCCATCAACGTGTTCCGGATGAAGCTGCTGGGCGCCACCGTGGTGCCGGTGACCTCCGGCTCGCGCACGCTCAAGGACGCCCTCAACGAGGCGCTGCGCGACTGGGTCACCAATGTCGCCGACACCTTCTACATCATCGGCACGGTCGCCGGCCCGCATCCCTACCCGATGATGGTGCGCGACTTCAACGCGGTGATCGGCCGCGAGGCCCGCGCGCAGATGCTGGAGCGCGAGGGCGCACTGCCCGACGCCCTGGTCGCCTGCGTGGGCGGCGGCAGCAATGCGATCGGCCTGTTCCACGCCTTCCTCAACGACCGCCAGGTGGCCCTGTACGGCGCCGAGGCGGCGGGCGACGGCATCGCCAGCGGGCGGCACGCCGCGTCGCTGGCGGCCGGTCGCCCCGGCGTGCTGCACGGCAACCGCACCTATGTGCTGTGCGACGACGATGGCCAGATCACCGAAACCCATTCGGTCTCGGCCGGCCTGGACTACCCGGGCGTCGGTCCCGAGCACGCCTGGCTGAAGGACACCGGGCGCGCCACCTACCTGGGCGTCGACGACGAGGAGGCGATGGCCGCCTTCCATGCACTGGCCCGCACCGAGGGCATCCTGGCTGCGCTGGAATCCAGCCATGCGGTGGCGCTGGCGATGCGCCTGGCCCGCGGGATGCGCCCGGATCAGACCGTCCTGGTCAACCTGTCCGGGCGTGGCGACAAGGACGTGCAGACCATCGCCGCGCGCGAGGGCATCGAACTGTGAACCGCATCGATCGACGATTCGCGGCCCTGGCCGCTGCCGGCCGCACCGGCCTGGTGCCCTTCATCACGGCGGGCGATCCGTTGCCTGAAGCGACCGTGCCGGTCATGCATGCCCTGGTCGAGGCCGGCGCCGACCTCATCGAACTGGGCGTGCCGTTCTCAGACCCCATGGCCGACGGCCCGGTCATCCAGAAGGCCAGCGAGCGGGCGATCGCCGCCGGCGTCGGCGCCAGCGCGGTGCTGGCGATGGTCGAGGAGTTCCGGCGCCAGGACGTCGACACCCCGGTGGTGCTGATGGGCTACCTCAATCCGGTCGAGATCGTCGGACGCGAGCGCTTCGTGGCGCAGGCCGCCCGCGCCGGCGTCGACGGCCTGCTGCTGGTCGACGCGCCCGTCGAGGAGTCGGCGGCGCTTGGCCCCCTGCTGGCCGGGCACGGCCTGCACCAGATCCTGCTGGCCGCGCCGACCACCGGGGGCGAACGCCTCGCCCGGCTCGCGGCGCAGGCGCGCGGCTTCCTCTACTACGTCGCCTTCGCCGGGGTCACCGGCGCCAGCCGCCTGGAGCCCGCCGAGGTCGGCACCAAGGTCGCGGCGATCAAGGCGCTCACCCAGGTGCCGGTGGCGGTGGGTTTCGGCGTCAAGGACGCCGCCTCGGCGCGGGCCGTGGCCGCCCATGCCGACGCGGTGGTGGTCGGCAGCGCCCTGGTGGAAACCCTGGCCGGCTGCGCGGATGCGGAGACCGCGGCAGCCGATGCCGGTGCCTTCCTGGCCCCGCTGCGCACGGCCCTGGACCACGCCTGACAGGCCGAGGCGGCAGGGCAGGGCGTTCGGCCGGTCGGTCTGCAGCCACCCCCAGACCGCCTCCCGACTGGCCCCGCTGCCGTCCCCGCGCTATCTTTGGCGGCTCGTCCGCACGCCGCCTTCCGAATGAACTGGTTGTCCAAGCTCATGCCCTCGCGGATCCGCACCGAGGCCGGCAACGGCCGACGCGGCGTCAAGGAGGGCGTCTGGGAGAAGTGCGAGGGCTGCGGTGCCGCCCTCTACCTGCCGGAGCTGGAGCGCAACCTGCAGGTCTGCCCGAAGTGCGGCCACCATCGTCCGATCGGCGCCCGGCAGCGGCTGCTGGCCCTGCTCGATGCCGGCTCCGCCGCCGAGATCGCCGCCGGCATCGAGCCCGACGACCCGCTGCGCTTCCGGGACGGGAAGAAATACAAGGACCGGCTCGTCGCGACCCAGAAGAAGGTCGGCGAGAAGGATGCCCTGGTCGCCATGCGCGGCACCCTGCACGGCCGGCCGCTGGCCGCCTGCGCGTTCGAGTTCGCGTTCATGGGCGGCTCGATGGGCTCGGTGGTCGGTGAGCGCTTCGCCCGCGCCGGCGAGATGGCGCTGGCCGAGCGCATGCCCCTGGTGTGCTTCTCGGCGACCGGCGGTGCCCGCATGCACGAGGGCCTGCTGTCGCTGATGCAGATGGCCAAGACCTCCGCGGTGATCGCGCGGATGCGCGAGGCCGGTCTGCCCTACATCTCGGTGATGACCCATCCGACCACCGGCGGCGTCTCCGCATCGCTGGCCATGCTCGGCGATCTCAACCTGGCCGAGCCGAAGGCCCTGATCGGATTCGCCGGACCGCGGGTGATCGCCCAGACCGTGCGGGAGACCCTGCCGGACGGCTTCCAGCGCAGCGAGTTCCTGCTCGAGCACGGCGCCATCGACCTGATCGTCGACCGGCGCGAGCAGCGCGACACCCTGGCCAGACTGCTGGCCATGCTGATGAACCAGCCGCGGCCGCTGCCGGCCGACGCCGGCGACTGATACCCGCCTGCCACGCCCCGTGACCCCGGCCGACGACCTGGCCGCCTGGCTGCGGCGTCTGGAGCGCGGCCATCCGCAGGCCATCGCCCTCGGCCTGGACCGCGTCGGCCGGGTCTGGCAGGCCCTTGGCGCGCCCCGCCCCGGCACCCGCGTGATCACCGTGGGCGGCACCAACGGCAAGGGCTCGACGGTCGCCTTCGTGGAAGCGGCGGCCACCGCGGCGGGAATGCGGGTCGGCTGTTACACCTCGCCGCATCTTCATCGCTACAACGAGCGGGTGCGCATCGCCGGTGTCGAGGTCGGCGACGCCGCGCTGGTCGAGGCGTTCGAGCGCGTCGAGCGCGCCCGCGAGGGTGTTCCCCTGACCTACTTCGAAGCCGGCACGCTGGCCGCGTTCCTGGTGATGGCGCAGGCCGACCTCGACCTGGCCGTGCTCGAGGTGGGCCTGGGCGGCCGGCTGGACGCGGTGAACCTGATCGATGCCGAAGTCGCGGTGGTGACCACGGTGGCCCTGGACCACCAGGACTGGCTGGGCGATACGCGCGCCGCCATCGCCCGCGAGAAGGCGGGCATCGCCCGCCCGGGACGTGCGCTGGTGATCGGCGAGCGCGATGCCGAGCCGGCCCTGCTGGCGGCGGCCGCCGCGCTCGGCGCCGGTGTGCGCTGGCTGGGCCGTGATCATGACTGGCTGCCCGGTCCGCCACCGGTCTGGCAGGCCGGCGGGCGCCGTGTCGCATTGCCCGGGCGACTGCCCCTGGTGGCGCCGGTGCAATGGGACAACGCGGCCTCCGCGCTGGCTGCACTGCATGCCCTGGATCCGGCCATCGATCTGCAAGCCGCGGCCGGCGGACTGGCGGGCGCAGCGCTGCCGGGTCGCCTGCAACGGGCGGGTGGCGATCGCCGCGTGATCCTGGATGTGGCCCACAACCCGCAGGCGGCGACGGCGCTGGCGCACTGGCTGGCGGACCAGCCCGGGCCCACCGACGCGGTGTTTTCCGGGTTGCTCGACAAGGACCTGCCCGGCGTGATCGCGCCACTGCGGTCGCATGTGCGCACCTGGCACCTGGCCGGCCTCGCGGACGACAGCCCGCGCGGACTGCCGGTCGAGGCGCTCGCGCTGCGCGTCGCGGGCCTGCTGCCGGCGGGTCGGGTGCACCGGCATGCCGATGTCGCCGCTGCGGTCGCCGCCGCTCGCGCGCTTGCCGGACCCGACGACCGGATCGTGGTGTTCGGCTCGTTCCTCACCGTGGCCCTTGCGGATGCCGCGCTCGGGCCAGGCGGAGGAGCCAGCTGAGTCCTCGGTCCCGACCTGCGCACAGGCATGCGGGCACGGCGATTCCGATGGCGCAGTCCGGTGGTGGCGCCGATCGGGACCTGTACCGGACACCAGCGGCACCGCATGGCCGGTCGCGGGCCGGCCCTGCGCTTGGCCTATAATCGGCGGCATGGATCCGACTCTGAAACGCCGCCTCGTCGGCGCTGCCGTGCTGATCGTGCTGGCCGCCATCGTGCTGCCGATGTTCCTGGCCGGGCCGCCGCCCGAGCAGCGCCGTACCGAGACGCTGCCGCTGCAGATTCCGCCGGCGCCGGACCGGGAGCTGGCCCGGGTCGAATTGCCCCTGACTGGCGACGTCGCCGACGCCGACCGGGTGGTCACGGTGGACACCGCCAGCCAGGCCCCGGCGCCGGTGGCCGCGCCGGATCCAGCCGCGGCTGCCGCGCCGCCGGAGCCGGCCCCGGTGACGGCCGCACCGCCGGCCACGACCCCGGCGACTGCCCCGGCGCCGGTGACACCGACCCCCGCCCAGGCTTCTGCGCCCGCGCCTGCCGCCGCTGGCGGCGGATTGCCGGCCACCGAGGCTGGCGGCCGCTTCTGGGTGAGTCTGGGCAGCTACGGCCAGACGGGCAACGCGGACCGTGTCGAGGCCGCGGCGCGGCGGGCCGGCGCTGCCGTCGCACGCGAGCAGGTGCAGTCCGGCGGGCGCAGCCTGGTGCGGCTGCGTGCCGGCCCCTGGCAGACCCGTGCCCAGGCCGAACAGGCGCGCCAGCGCCTGCTGACCGCCGTGCCCGATGCCCAGCCCAAGGTCGAGGAGGACGCTTCCGGCGGGGCCCCGGTCGCCGCCGCGCCGACGGCACCCCAGGGTGCTGGTGCGTTCGCGGTCCAGGTCGGCGCCTTCGCCCAGGAAGCGACGGCACGCCAGCTGGGCGACCGCCTGCGCGGCGCCGGGTACCCGGCCTTCGTGGTCCGGCGTGGCGACAGCCACGCGGTCCGGGTCGGGCCCTACACGCGGCGCGACCAGGCACAGGCCCAGCTGGAGCGGCTGAAGTCCAGCCAGCGCCTGGACGGTCTGGTGGTACCGCATCCGTGAGCCTGGGCCGGACGCCATGAACGGCGCCGACTGGGTGATCGTGGCCATCCTGCTGCTGTCGCTGCTGGTCGGCCTGTGGCGCGGCCTGGTGCGCGAGGCTCTGGCCCTGGTCACCTGGCTGGCGGCGATCGCCGGTGCCCTGCTGTTCGGCGGCCAGGTCGCGCAGTTCTACGCGGCCTGGATCGACCTGCCGTCGGCGCGCACCGCACTGGGCTACGGCACCGTGTTCGTGCTGGTGCTGGTGGTCGGCGGCCTGCTCGGCTGGCTGGTCGCGCGGGTCGTACGCGCCGGCGGGCTGGGCGGCACCGACCGCGTGCTCGGACTCGGCTTCGGCCTGCTGCGCGGCGGCCTGGTGGTCGCGGCGCTGGTGCTGGTGCTCGGCTACACGCCCTTTCCCCAGGATCCCTGGTGGCAGCAGTCCGAGCTGATCCCGCGCTTCCAGCCGGTGGCGACCTGGCTGCGCGAGCAGATCCCGGAAACCCTGGCCGCCCTGCAGGCCCTGTCGCCGCCGGTGCTGCCCTCGGCCGCCGAACTGCCGCAGCCGCCCCTCCCGGCCCCGGCCGGCAATTGAACCAGGACGCCATCCGGCCATGTGCGGAATCATCGGAATCATGGGCAAGTCGGATGTCGCCGGCGCCCTCTACGACGGCCTGACCGTCCTGCAGCACCGTGGCCAGGATGCCGCCGGCATCGCCACGGTCGACGGCAGCCGGCTGCGCCTGCACAAGGCCAACGGCCTGGTGCGCGACGTGTTCGGGCCGCCGGAAATGGCGCGCCTGACCGGCCATGCCGGCATCGGCCATTGCCGCTATCCGACCGCCGGGGCCGAGAACGCCGAGGAGGCCCAGCCCTTCTACGTCAACTCGCCGTACGGAATCGCCCTGGGCCACAACGGCAACCTCACCAATGCCGACGCCATCCGCGGGCAGCTGTTCGAGGAGGATCGGCGGCACATCAACACGTCCTCGGACTCGGAGGTGCTGCTCAACGTCTTCGCGCACGAACTGGCGATCCAGGACCGCATGCGGCTGACGCCCGAGCACATCTTCAAGGCGGTGGGCGCGGTGCACGCGCGCTGCAAGGGCGGCTATGCGGCGGTCGCCCTGCTGCTGGGTCACGGCCTGGTCGCGTTCCGCGACCCGCACGGCATCCGGCCCCTGGTGCTGGGCCAGCGCTGGACTGCCCAAGGCATGGAGTACGCCGTCGCCTCGGAGAGCGTCGCGCTCGACATCCTCGGCTTCGAACTGCTCCGCGACGTGGCACCGGGCGAAGCCGTGCTGATCGGCTTCGACGGCGTGCTGCACCACCGCCAGTGCGCCGAATCGACGCCGGCGCCGTGCATCTTCGAGTACGTCTACCTGGCCCGCCCGGACTCGATCATCGAGGGCATCTCGGTGTACCAGGCCCGCGTCCGCATGGGCGAACTGCTCGCGCGCCGGATCCAGGCGCTGCGCCCGGACCACGACATCGACGTGGTCATGCCGATCCCCGATACCGCGCGCAGCGCGGCGCTGGTGCTGGCTGCCGCCCTGGGCGTGCCGTTCCGCGAGGGCTTCGTGAAGAACCGCTACATCGGGCGCACCTTCATCATGCCGGGCCAGACCGAGCGCGCGAAATCGGTGCGGCGCAAGCTCAACGCCATCGGCCAGGAGTTCCGAGACAAGGTCGTGCTGCTGATCGACGATTCCATCGTCCGCGGCACCACCTCGAAGCAGATCATCCAGATGGCCCGCGACGCCGGCGCCCGCAAGGTCTATTTCGCATCCGCGGCGCCGCCGGTCCGCCACCCCAACGTCTACGGCATCGACATGCCCTCGGCGCAGGAACTGATCGCCAACGGCCGCACCGAGGACCAGGTGCAGACCCTGCTCGGCGCGGACTGGCTGGTCTACCAGCGCCTGGACGACCTGGTCGACGCGGTTCGCGACGGTCGCGACGACATCCAGCGTTTCGACACGTCCTGCTTTTCCGGCGAATACGTGACCGGTCTGGAGAGCAACTACCTGCGCGAGCTGGAGCTGATCCGCTCCGACGAGGCCAAGCAGGCCCGGCGCCTGGCGTCCTGACCGGGTCGGCGGCAGGGGGATGGCCAGCATCGAGGACAATCTGCACCTGCGTGCGCGCGCCTGCCTGGCGGCGCCCGAGCCGGCCGACAAGCTGGCGGCCACCGGCCAGGCCGTGGCGGACTGGCGCGCCGGGCGCCTGCGCGCGAGCGGCGAGGGGCTGGCGCCGCCGGAGCGCATCGATTGCCCGGGCCGGCCCGCACGTCCGGTCCTGGTGCATCCGCGGGCGCTGTCGCAGCGCGGCCTGGGCAGCGCCGAGGGCCGGGCCGCGCTGGTGCATGCGGTCGCCCACATCGAGTTGAACGCCATCGACCTGGCCTGGGATGCGGTGTACCGGTTCCGCGACATGCCGGATGGCTTCTACGACGACTGGATCTCGGTGGCCGCCGACGAGGCCAGGCACTTCGGGCTGCTGGCCGCCCGGCTTGCCGACCTCGGCCACGCCTACGGCGACTTCCCGGCCCACAACGGCCTGTGGGAAATGGCGCTGCGCACCGACCACGACTGCCTGCAGCGCATGGCCCTGGTGCCGCGCGTGCTCGAGGCGCGTGGCCTGGATGTCACGCCCGGGATGATCGACCGACTGAAGGCCGTTGGCGACGTGCAGACCGTGGCGATCCTCGAGACCATCCTGCGCGAGGAGGTCGACCATGTCGCCGCCGGGAGCCGCTGGTTCCACTGGTGTTGCGCGCAGGCCGGCGTCTGCCCGGACACGCGTTTCCACTCCCTGCTCGAGGGCCTGGCGCCCGGCGCGCTGCGCGGGCCGCTGAACCTCGCTGCGCGCCGGGCCGCCGGCTTCAGCAGTGCCGAGCTGGACCGGCTCGGGCAGCGGGTCGCCTGATGCGCCGGCCGATCTTCGCAGCCCTCGTGCTCGCCTGGAGCGCCCTGCTTCTGGCGCTGTTCGTGCCGCTGCGTCCCGGCGATCCGCCGAGACCGGCGCAGTCGCTGGCGATACCCGGCGAACGCTTCGCCAGTGCCATCGGCCAGGCGCGCGCGCGCGACGGCGGCCTGCACGTCACCGCGATGGCCGGCGCCAACGGTGCGCTGCAGGTCCATGCGCCGACGCCGTTCCGCGCGGAAGAGCTGCCGATACTGCGCTACCGCTTCGAGGGCCTGCCGCGGACCCTCGAGCTCACCTTCGTGTTCCGGCGCGCCGACCAGCCGGACGATGTCCGGGTGATGAGCCTGCCCGGCGTCGGGACCGGCGAAGGGGCGGTCGACCTGTCGGCATCGCCCCACTGGCGCGGCACCATCACGGAGATCGGTCTGGCCGAGTATCCCGGCGCGCAGTCCGTGCCGCCGGGTGCCGCTTTCCGGCCGTTCACCCTGCGCTCGGTGGAGTTGCAGTCGCCCTCCTGGTCGGGCGCCCTGGCGGCGCGGCGGCACGACTGGTTCGGCCGTCAGAACTGGGAGCTGCTGTCGCTCAGCGCGATCGGGCCGGACTCGCCGCAGGCACGCGGTTGGCCCTTGCCGGTGCTGCTGGCGCTGGCGGCGACCGGCGCCTGGCTGGCCGGCGTGCTGGTTCTGGGCTGGCGGGGCCGACGGGCCGGGCAGGCGGCGCTGCTGCTCGCGGCGATCGGCTGGCTGCTGCTCGACCTGCGCTGGCTGCACAACTTCCATGGCCGCCACCAGGCGACCCGGGTCGTCTACGCCGGTCTCGACGCCGGCGAGCGGGCTGCGCTGCAGCCGGACCAGGCCGCCTTCGACGCGGCCGCGCGGGTGCGCGAAGCGCTGGCAGGAATGGACTCCGACACCCGGGTGTTCGTCGATGCCGGATCCGACTACCAGCGCGCGCGCCTGCTGTACCACCTGCTGCCGCTCAACGTGGCGCCGGTCAACCTGGTCACCTACGGGACACCGGCGCAGCGTGCCGGTGCGGTGGTGGTCCTGTTCGATGCCCGGGCGCCGCGCTGGCAACCCGAGGCCGGCCTGCTGCATTTCGCCGACGTCGCCATGGCCGCCGAGCCGATCGTCCTCGACGGCGCCCTGCGCATCTTCCGTCTGGGTGAGGCGCCATGACCGTGACCCTCGGCCTGCTGCTGCTTCTGCTGCTGGGGGCGGGTGTCTACCGGTGCCTCTCGGGGCGGCCGTCGTCGCCGGGCGGCTGGCTGGCGTTCGCCGGCTATGCCGTGGTCCTGGGCCTGATCGGCGTCGGCTTCGTGACCCGATTGCCGTCGATGCTCGGGATCGAGGCGCTGCCGGCCTGGCGCTGGGCGTGGCCCGCGCTGCCCGCGCTGCTTGCCTGGGCGATGGCGGCGCCGGCCGCGCGCCTGCTGCGCGCACGTGCCGCAGGCCCGGCCCCGTCGACCGCCTGGCCGCCGGCTTCGCCCTGGCTGCTGCTGGCCGTGCTGACGCTGCTGGCCGTGCGCCTGGTGTGGATCATCGACGAGGCCTGGCTGCGGCCGTTGTTCGGCTGGGATGCCTGGCTGGCCTGGAGCGCCAAGGCCAAGGCCTGGTCGCTGGCTGGCGAGGCGGTCGAGTTCGCGCCTGCCCAGGTCTGGCTGGAACAGCCCCCCGGCAGCGCCCGGATCTCCCTGGCGCATCATTACCCCGAGCTGCTGAGCTGGATCGAGGTCTGGCTGGCCAGCCTGGCCGGCGGCTGGCGCGAGTCGGCCATCAACCTGGCGTGGCCGGCCCTCTGGCTGGCCATGCTGGCCGGTTGCGCGGGTCAGTGGCGGGTGCTGGGCGCGTCGCCGACCGCGGTCGCGCTGGGCGCCTACGCGCTGGGTTCCCTGCCCCTGCTGACCGTCCATGCCGCGCTGCCCGGCTACGCCGACATGTGGGTGGCCACCTGCCTGGCGTTCGCCGTGCTCTCGTGGCTGCGCTGGATGGAGCGCGGCGAGCGCGGCCACCTGCTGCTTGCCCTGGTGCTGCTGGCGGTCCTGCCGGCCCTGAAGTTCGAGGGCATGGTGTGGGCGCTGGGCATGATCGCCGTGATGCTGTGGTTCGGTTTGGCACGGCACCGCGCGGCCCTGCGCGTCCTGATCATCGCCGGCGGCGCGGCGCTCGTGGTGCTGCTGTCCTGGCTGTGCGGCCTGCAATGGCTGGAGACGCTGCGCCACCTCATGGCGCCGGCCCCCGAGGGCGCGGGCCGGCCGCTGGGCAGCGTGCTGCTGGCGACGGCGGCCGGCCTGTTCGCGCAGGGCAACTGGCACCTGCTCTGGTACCTGCTGCCGCTGGTGCTCGTCTGGCGCTGGCGTCGCCTGTGCAGCGATCCGCCGCTGGCCGGTGCGACGCTGCTGGTGCTGGCCGGGATGGGCCTGATCCTTGGCCTGTTCGTGTTCACCCAGGCCGGCCGGTGGGCGGAGAGCTACACGGTGGTCAACCGCCTGGTCATGCACCTGGCACCCACTGCCGTGGCCCTGATGGTGCTGGCGAGCCGGCCAGCCAGGCAGCCGGTCGACGGGGCGGTGCCGGCCGATGCGCCGGCGAAGGCCGTTGCCGGGTAGCCAGTCGTCTGCGGCGGCCGCCTGGGACCCGGGCGACGCGTGGTCCGAGCCTGGGCGCGGGTCGATCCCTCGGTGTGGCGGCGCACGCCGGCCGGTTCAGGCGGCCGCACCGTCCGCGAGGCATTCCCGATAGACCGCCTGCAGCGCCTGAGCCACGGCGTCGATGCGGTAGCAGCGCTGGAAACGCCGGGCACCGGCCTGACCTAGGCGGGCGCGCAGCAGGGGGTCGTCGCGCAGGCGCCCAAGTGCCTCGGCCAGGGCCCGCGGGTCGGCCGGCGGCACCACCAGGCCTGCGGGTTCGGGTCCGTCGGCAGCCAGCACCTCGGTCATGCCGCTGCCGGGCACCCGCGTCGCCAGGCACGGCACGCCGGCGCGCATCGCTTCCAGCAGCACCATGCCGAAGGCTTCGCTGCGTTCGATCGAGGGCAGGCACAGCACATCGGCCGCCGCCAGGGCGGTCGCCAGGGCGGCGTCGTCGAGGCTGCCCGGCAGGGCGACCCGGCCGGCCAGGTCGGGCCGGGCGGCCCGCTCGCGCACCGGGCGCGCCAGGTCGCCGTCGCCGATCAGCAGCAGCTGCACCCCGGGCGTCGCAGCCACCGCCTCGAGCAGGTGGTCGATGCCCTTGTAATAGCTGAAGCGCCCAACGAACAGCACGCGCAGGCCGGTGCCGGCGGGCCAGGCCTCCATCGTCGCCGCGGCCGCGCGGCCATCGGCCAGACCCAGGGGCAGCACCCGCACCTTGTCCTGCCAGGGCGCCAGCGGCCGGCTCGACGCGGCGTAGGCGGCACTGGTGGCGACCACCCGCCGGGCACGCCTCAGCAGGGCGGTCTCCAGTCGACGGTAGCCGGGATACAGCAGCCGCAGCCGCAGCGACAGGGCATCGTGCGGGACATCGGCATGCCAGTGGATCAGCCAGGGCAGGCGCCGTGCCGAGGGCAGGGCCAGCGCCCAGAACGCGGAAGGGTTGGGCAGGTGCAGATGCAGCAGTTGCGGCCGCCAGCGCCGGATCAGGCGGTCCAGGAGGCAAGGCCAGCCCGGGCTGACCGGCGCGTAGGCCAGGCGGGCCAGCACGCGTGCCTGTACCGCCGCGGCGCCAAGGGCGCGACGGCAATGCGTCGACGGATTGCCGGGATCGGCATGTGCAAGCACCGCCGGCCGCAGACCCAGGCGCCGCTGCGCCGGCAGCAGGTCGGCCAGGAACCGCTCGATGCCACCGGGGTGGGGCGGCAGGAACTTGCCGAGGTGGAGAATCCGCAGGGGAGCGTCGGTGGTGCCGCGCATGTCAGGGTCCGGCGGCGCGTCGCGCGGCAACACCCGAGCATCGGCCTTGCTTGCTGACGGCGATGCGGGCGATCGACGCTGACACGCGCGTTCAGTCCGGTCCGGTCTCGCGACGCGGCGGCGGCAACCCCTGGCGCACCCGCATCTCCTCCATGTCCTGCTCGAGAATGGCCAGCTTCTGCGACAGCCGGCGCAGCGCGCGCTCCTGGCGCGAGCGCTGCAGGTCGCCGAGCAGGCTCTTGATCAGCAGCGCGGCGATCGCCACCAGGCAGAGCAGGATCGGCGGGTAGTAGACGCCGGTGAGCTGGCCGATCCGGTCGATCACCCGGGGGAAGGCCGACAGGCCGATGATGCCCGCCGCCAGCAACAACCAGCCCAGTGCGTAGGGGCCGTGCAGGTGGTCGCGGCGCACCATGTACAGGATGGTGCCGGCCAGCGCCAGTCCGATCGCCAGGGTGACCACGATCAGGCTCATGCCTGCGCCTCCTCGGGCAGGCGCCTGCGGATCTGCGCCAGGCACAGCACCGTGGTGTGGATCATGTAGCGGGCGACGCTGAACCAGGACGAGAACACGCGCGAGTGGCCGTTCTCGCGCTTGCGCATCGCCACCGGCAGCTCGTGGATGCTGAGCCCCTGGCCGGACAGCAGCAGGAGCACGCCGATGTCCTGGTAGTCCAGCAGGCTGGCCTCCGGCCGCGACAGCAGGTCGATCGCCCGCGGCCCGTAGGCGCGCAGGCCGGAGGTGACGTCGACCACCTTCAGGCCGGTCAGAAACCGGAAGTAGGACCAGGCGACGCGCCGGGCCAGGCTGAGCCGGGCCGGGCAGGTGCCGATCACCACGTCGTCCTGCGCCAGCGCGGCGCGCAGGCCGGGCAGGGCATCGGTGGGGTGCTGGCCGTCGGCGTCCAGGGTCAGCACCTGCCGGTAGCCGTGCCGGCGCGCGTAGCGCAGTCCTGTCTGGATGGCGCCCCAGGCACCCAGCCTGGCGGGCAGCTCGAGCACGGTCGCGCCGGCAGCCAGCGCGGTGGCGACGGTGTCGTCGTCCGATGCGTCGGAAATGACCAGCACCGTGGCGCCAGGCAGGGCGCGCGCGCCGGCGACGACGGCCGCCACGGAGGCGCCCTCGTTGTAGGCGGGGATCACGACCAGGCAATCGGAGGTCGACACGGGAGGGTGCGCGGCGGGGGACCGACGATTGTCCCGGTCGGGTGCGCAAAGTGTCAAACCGAACGTCGGCGCCCTGGCGAGGCCTCCGCCCGGCGACCCGCGCCGGACGGCATGCGGGTTGGCCAGCACGCGGCACCATCCGGTGGCCGCGCGGCGGGTCATCCGTGCCGACTGACGCCTGTCAGTGGCGCCGCTGCGCCGGCCGATGGACCCTGCGTGCCATCAGGTCCATCACGAAGGAATTGCGCCATGCACCCGTCCGCCAAGGTTCCCGTCGTTGCCGTCCTGTCCAGCCTGCCGGTGGCCCTGGCGGTCGCCAGGTTGACCGGTCTGGCGCCGGGCCAGGTGCTCGCCCTGCTGCTGGGGGGACTGCTGCTGGCCGGATTCGTGGCCGCCTGGGCCGCCCGGCCGGCACCGGCCAGCGCCGGCTGGCTGGCCGCCGTGTTCGCCCGGAGCCTGCAGCTCCTGGTCGGACTGGTGGTGGTCGCCTTCGTCGTCCAGGGCCTGGTCTGGGCGCTCGCCAGGGTCGCCGTGACCGGGACAGCGTAGCCGCCACCCCGGCATGGCCCGCTTCATGCCGAACCCGGGGCGATCCCCGCTGGTTCCCTGCGCGCTACCGGGCGGGCGCGAGCGGAACCATCGGGTCCCCCCCCTCGCGCTGCGCGGCGCAGGTCAGGGGCAGGCGCCCGGGGCGGCGGGTCCGGTGCGTGGTCGACCGCCGTTGTTCACGACGACGGCGCGACCCTGGCCCGGCAGCCGGCTGTCGCACAGGGTGAGGGTCAGGTTGCTGCCGCTGGCGCTGCCGTCGGGCCGGTAGCGAAGCTGCGGCCGGCCGATGCTGCTGCGCGCGGTCAGGCCCGCCGGCAGCGGGTCGACGCGGGCCAGCACCGGCTCGCCGGGGTCCAGGCGTCGGTTGCGGTTGTCGTCCTGCCAGGCAAGCCAGCCGGCACTCCAGTCCAGCCCCCCGGAACAGGCGTGCTCCTGGACGGCCGGGCACAGCTCGGTCGGCAACTGGTTCGCCAGTGCGTGCATCCGCGCCTGCTGGAAGCTGGCCACGAACTGGTTGGCGGCGGTCGCCAGTCGATGCCGTGCGGCCAGCTCGCGCAGCGAGGGCGCGGCCATGCCGGCCAGGATCGCCAGCAGGGCCAGCGCGGCGAGCAGTTCGACCAGGGTGAACCCGGCCGGAACGCGGCGGGCAGGCATCGTGTCGGCGGGCTTGCATGGGCTGTCCATGGCCGCCACTGTGTCCGGTCGGGTCGCCGGCGTCGTCGGCGACCGCCCCGATCGCCTGTAGGAAAATGCCGGTCATGTCCGACGAACGTTCCGACGCCTTCCGCCTGGCCACGCCGTTCCCGCCGGCCGGCGACCAGCCGCAGGCCATCGCCCGGCTGATCGAGGGCTTCCATGCCGGCCTGGCGCACCAGACCCTGCTCGGCGTCACCGGTTCGGGCAAGACCTACACCATCGCCAACGTCATCCAGTCGGTGCAGCGGCCGACCCTGGTGATGGCGCCCAACAAGACCCTGGCGGCGCAGCTCTATGGCGAGTTCAAGGCGTTCTTCCCGGACAACGCGGTCGAGTACTTCGTCAGCTACTACGACTACTACCAGCCCGAGGCCTACGTGCCGTCCTCGGACACCTACATCGAGAAGGACAGCTCGATCAACGAACACATCGAGCAGATGCGCCTGTCGGCGACCAAGGCGCTGATCAGCCGGCGCGACGCCATCGTCGTCGCCACCGTGTCGGCGATCTACGGCCTGGGCAGCCCGGAGGAGTACTACAAGATGGTGCTGCACATGGTGCGCGGCGAGCGCATCGAGCAGCGCGAGCTGATCCGGCGCCTGACCGAGCTGCAGTACACGCGCGGCGACCACGAGCTGCGCCGCGCCACCTACCGGGTGCGCGGCGAGGTGGTCGACGTGTTCCCGGCCGAGAACGAGGACGAGGCGCTGCGCATCGAGCTGTTCGACGGCGAGATCGAGAACCTGGCGCTGTTCGACCCGTTGACCGGCGAGGTCCGCCGGCGCATCCCGCGCTACACCATCTACCCGAAGTCGCACTACGTCACCACCCGGCGCACCGTGCTTGAGGCGATCGAGACGATCAAGACCGAGCTGGCCGACCGCCTCAAGGAGTTGACCGAGGGCGGCCGCCTGCTGGAGGCGCAGCGGCTCGGCCAGCGCACCCAGTTCGACCTGGAGATGATGGCCGAGATCGGCTACTGCAACGGCATCGAGAACTACTCCCGGCACCTGACCGGCGGCATGCCCGGCGAGCCGCCGCCGACCCTGTTCGACTATCTGCCGCCGGACGCCCTGCTGGTGCTGGACGAATCGCACGTCACCGTCCCGCAGATCGGCGCCATGTACAAGGGCGACCGTTCGCGCAAGGAGACCCTGGTCGAGTTCGGCTTCCGGCTGCCCAGCGCCCTGGACAACCGGCCGCTGAAGTTCGAGGAGTTCGAGCGGCGCGCGCCGCGCACCATCTATGTCTCGGCGACGCCCGGCGCCTACGAGCTGCAGCATTCCGGCGACGCCGTGGTCGAGCAGGTGGTGCGGCCGACCGGCCTGGTCGATCCGGCGGTCGAGGTGCGCCCGGTCGCCACCCAGGTCGACGACCTGCTCGGCGAGATCCGACTGCGCACCGCGATGGGCGACCGCGTCCTGGTAACCACCCTGACCAAGCGCATGGCCGAGAACCTCACCGAATACCTGGCCGAGAACGGCGTGCGGGTGCGCTACCTGCACTCGGACATCGAGACGGTGGAGCGCGTCGAGATCATCCGCGACCTGCGCCTGGGCGCCTTCGACGTGCTGGTCGGCATCAACCTGCTGCGCGAGGGCCTGGACATGCCCGAGGTGTCCCTGGTGGCGATCCTGGACGCCGACAAGGAGGGCTTCCTGCGCTCCACCGGCTCGCTGATCCAGACCATCGGCCGCGCCGCCCGCAACCTGCGCGGCACCGCCATCCTCTACGCCGACCGGATGACCCGCTCGATGCAGGCGGCGATCGAGGAGACCGACCGGCGCCGGGCGAAGCAGCTCGCCTTCAATGCCGAGCACGGCATCGTCCCGCAGACCATCAGCAAGCAGGTCGCCGACATCATGGAAGGCGCCCGCGACGACACCCGCACCGGCAAGACCGGCCAGCGCAGCCGCAAGGTCGCCGCCGTGGCCGAGCCTGCCACCGACTACGCCTCGATGGACCCCGCCCGCCTGGCCGCCGCCCTGAAGAAACTCGAGGCGCAGATGTTCCGCCACGCCCAGGACCTGGAGTTCGAGGCGGCGGCCCGCGTCCGCGACGAGATCCACCGGCTGAAGGCCGCCTCGCTGATGGCCTGATGGGCGCTGGACAGCCGCTCGTCCCGGGCAGACACTTGCCCAGCGGCCGCCGGCCGCGACTGCCAGCATCCTTGAGGGAGGATCCATCATGCATCGACTGCTTGCCGCCGCCACCTTGCTGCTGGCGGGACTGCCGTTCGCCGTCTCGGCGCAGGGCCCGGCGCCGAAGTACCACTCCGGCCAGGGCACCGTCACCTGCGAGAGCAGTCGCGGCGGCTATCGCGAGTGCCATACGGGTTACCGGGCGCCGCCCCGCGTGATCCAGCGCCTGTCGGATTCCGCCTGCGTCGAGGGCCGAAGCTGGGGCCACCGTCCCGGCATGGTCTGGGTCAGCCAGGGTTGCCGCGCCGTATTCGAGGAGAGCCGGGGCTGGGCCGGCGGCGGCGGTCAGGGCCCGGGCGGCGGCATCGTCTGCGAGAGTCGGCGCAATCGCTACACCGAATGCCGCGCCGACTTCCGCGGCCAGGTCGACCTGGTCGAGCAGCTGTCCCGCGAGCCCTGCATCGAAGGCCGGACCTGGGGCCAGTCGCGCAACGGCGTCTGGGTCGACAGCGGCTGTCGCGGCCGCTTCGCCGAGTTCTACCAGGGCGGTGGCGGCCACTGGGGTGGCGGCAGCGGCTACAGCGTGGAATGCGAGAGCCGGGGCAACCGCCACCAGCGCTGCGCCTGGGACTGGGGCCGCGGCACGCCCTTCCTGCTGCGCCAGCTTTCCCATACGCCCTGCGTGCGCAACCAGACCTGGGGCTACGACGCCCGTCGCCAGGAGTTGTGGGTGACCGAAGGCTGCCGCGCGGTGTTCGGCGCCCGGTAACCGGGTTGCAGGCGGACCGCCTCCGGCACGACCGGAGGCGGCTCCGGTCGGTTTCCGGCACCTGCCGATAGCGGAGCGCGCTGTGCTCCCCTCTCCCTCTGGGAGAGGGGCCGGGGGAGAGGGCCGGCACTTGCCATGATGCGCATCGCTGCCGTCCCAGGCGGCGCGCGCTGGCCCGGGCAGCCCTCTCCCCCGCCCCTCCCCCGCAGGCGGGGGAGGGGAGAAGTGCGATGTCGTCGCACTGGCGACACGCCGCCTGGCAGCGGGCTGAGACACGATCCTGATCGGGCTGACGGGCGGGGTCGATCGGAGACCTCTGCGGGCCTGGCCTTTTCCGACGTCTGCCAGGAGGCGTGCCGGTGGGCGAGAAGACGACGGCCCGGCGGCGTTGCCCTTCAGTCGCCTGCTAGGGATCGCGACGGGCGTCCAGGGGCCAGGCGACGCCGCCGCGGGCGCTGACCAGGGCGCCTCGGCTGGCGCCGGGGCGCGAGGGCGCGTCGAGCAGCAGCACGAACGGATCTTCCGCGTCGGCGGACACCGGCAGCACCATCACCAGTCGTCCCTCGACCAGCGCTGCCGGCGTCGGGCCGCCGTGCGCGCCCATCCATTCGCAGGGCTCGTCCGCCAGCGGCTCGGGGCAGATCGCGGGGCCGGCATGCCACCAGACATGGGCCTCGGCTGCGCCCTGGGCATGATGGATGGCGAGTTCGAGCAGGCGGCTGCCGGCCAGGGTGCGCAGCGCCGGGTGGTCGCGGGTCAGGGTCCATTCGCCCTGCCAGGCGCCGAGCGGGGTCGGCACACGGTCGGCCGGATCTTCCTGGGCGGGGGCCCCGGCGGCCAGAAACAGGAGGAGCAGGGCTGGGAGGGCCGCCTGCCAGGCGCGGGTCGGCGGGGTTCGGGCGACTTCAGCCCTGGATACGGAGCGAACGGGGGCTGCGCTTCTCATTGCGGCACTCGATGGGAGGGTGCCTGCAGGAACGCGGACACCGTTCAGCGACTGCCATCGAACCCGGCCGGTGCCGTCCCGTGCGGTTCGCTGCGCCCGGTTTCCGATGCATCGGGTTCGTGCCAGATCCGCTGCCACATGGCGGCCAGACGGCGACGCGCGTCCAGCGGCTGGCGGACCTGTTCGGGCGGGATCGCCTGCCAGCCCGTGCCCTCGGCGCGGGCTACCGCGAAGTTGAAGGTGTAGGTCGGCTCGGCGCCCATCCTTAGGTCGGACAGCACCAGCCGGTCGTCGTCGCGCCAGGCCTTCATGAAGCCGTGGTTGAACCAGGCCAGGCGCTGCACGGCGGGCAGGTGGGCGACCGCGGCGAGATCCTCCTGGCCACGGTCGTGGGCGCGGAAACGCATCGGCGCGCGATCGGCGACCAGGGAGCGCTCGCCCTCCAGGAAACCGTCCGGGGTCAGCACCACGACCCGCCACAGCAGGATGTTGAACGGCATCGGCACCGAGAACCGTGGCGCATCGGCCAGTCCGGCCGCCGCCAGGGTCGCTGCGGCCGCGCGCTCCACCTGTGCCTTGGCCAGCAGCGAGGCGCCGGCGTAGCCGGTGCTCAGCACCAGGCCGGTGGCCAAGGCCTGGCCGGCGATCCGGCGCGGCCCGGCCAGGGCCGCCACCGCGACGGCCAGCAGCAGCCACACCGTGTACAGCGGATCGATGATGAACAGGCTCGACACCATCACCGGCGGCACCGGCAGCGGCCACCACAGCTGCGTGCCGTAGACGGTCAGCGCGTCGAGCAGCGGGTGGGTGAGCAGGGCCAGCACGATCGCCCACCACCAGCCGCGCGGCGCCGCGCGTACCGGCGCGGTGCGGCGCGCCAGCCACCAGAGCAGGTGGCCGAGCAGGGGCAGCATCAGAAGCGAATGGCTGGGGCCGCGGTGCCAGGTCATGCGCAGCACCGGGTCGTCGACCAGCAGCAGGGGCAGGGCATCGAGGTCGGGCAGGGTGCCGAGCGCGGCGCCGGCGAGCAGGGCGCGGCGGCGATGGCCGGGCGGCACGCAGGCGGCGGCGACGCAGCCGCCGAGCAGCATCTGGGTCAACGAGTCCATGGCCCAGAGCCTAAGGGCAAGGCACCGTCGACGCGGTGAAGACGGCGTTCGGGCACAATCGCGCGGTCCCCAACCGGCACGACGCCATGGCCAGCCTGGATCCGGTCATCCTGTTCTTCGCGCTCGGCCTGCTCGCCGGCCTGGCGCGCTCGGATCTGCGCCTGCCGGCGGCGATCTACGACTTCCTGACCGTGGTCCTGCTGCTGGCGATCGGCCTGAAGGGCGGCGTCGAGCTGGCCCGGCAGCCGGCCGCCGCCCTGCTGCTGCCGTCGCTGGCGGTGATCGCCATGGGCCTGGTGCTGCCGCTGCTGGCCTTCGCCTGGCTGCGTCTGGGCCTGGCGCGCGTCGATGCCGCGGCGATCGCCGGCCACTACGGTTCTGTGAGCGTCGGCACCTTCGCGGTGGCGGTGGCCTTCGTGCAGGCCCAGGGCCTGGCCTTCGAGGGTTATCTCGCCCTGTTCGTGGTGCTGCTGGAGGTGCCGGCGATCGTGGTCGGCATCGTGCTGGCGCGCGGCCTGGCCGCCGGCACCCGCTGGGGCGAACTGGCCGGTGAGGTATTGCTGGGCAAGAGCATCGTCCTGCTGCTGGGCGGCCTGGCGATCGGCTGGATCGCCGGCGAGGACGGCCTGGCGCCGATGTCCGGCCTGTTCGTCGACCTGTTCAAGGGCTTCCTTGCGCTGTTCCTGCTGGAGATGGGCCTGATCACCGCCGCGCGCGCCGGCGACCTGCGCCGCAGCGGGCTATTCCTGGTGGCGTTCGCCGTGCTGTTTCCGCTCGGCAGCGCGGTGGTCGGCGCCACCCTGGGCTGGCTGCTCGGCCTGTCGGTGGGCGGCACCACCCTGCTCGCCACGCTGGCCGCCAGCGCCTCGTACATCGCCGCGCCGGCGGCGTTCCGCCTGGCGGTGCCGCAGGCCAACCCGGCGCTGTCGCTGGCGGCCTCTCTGGGCATCACCTTCCCCTTCAACGTGCTGGTCGGCCTGCCCCTGTACCTGGGCCTGGCGCGCTGGCTGCACGCCTGACCGGAGACCGGCCATGGCCACCGCCATCCGCAAGCTCGTCACCATCGTCACCGAGGCCCGCATCGAGCGGCAGTTGCTGGCCGCGGTGGAGGCTGCCGGCGCCCGCGGCTGGACGATCACCGACGTCCGCGGCAAGGGCAGTCGCGGCGTGCGCCGTGCCGAGTTCGACCTGAGCGGCAACCTGCGGCTCGAGGTGGTCTGCGAGGCCGCGGTCGCCGAAGCGATCGCGACCGCCGTGCGCGAGCGCTTCTACGCCGATTACGCGATGATCCTGTACCTCCAGGACGTCGAAGTGCTGCGGCCGGAGAAGTTCTGATCAGCAGCCGTTGGGGATCGGCGCCACCGTGCAGATGTCCAGGGTGAGCTGGTTGCCCTCCATGGAGTGGCGGAACAGCACGTCGCTGTTGGCGAACAGCGGCACGCCCGGATAGCCGACCACACCGATATCCGGATTGACCCGGAAGCGGATCTCCTGGTTGCCGAACTGCGGCTGGCTGGTCTGCAGGGGGATCAGCAGTTCCAGCCAGACGCCGCGCGCCATGCCCCAGGCGCCGCCGCCGATGCCGCCGTTGGGTGCGGCGATGCGCAGGCCCTCCAGGCCCTGGGGGAACACCTGCGGACAGCCATACCCCGGATCGGTGCCCAGGTTGAACAACTGGTGGAACGGCCGGTTCGGGTTGGGCGGCGTGCGCGCGAAGCAGAACGCCGGATTGGCGGCGCTGGCCGCCGGGGCGACGCCCGGCGGCAACAGCATCTCGATGCCGACCGCGCTGCCCGCGCAGGGGTTGCCGGGGTGGCTGACCACAAGATGCGCGTAGAAGACCTCGCCGACCGCCGGCGTGCGGTTGGGAGGACGCAGGGTATAGCCGGCATAGGCCTGGGTACGCACCTCGACGATCGGCGGGTCGCTCAGGCAGGCGATGTTCTGGCCGATGTTGCGGAACACCCCGTTGAACCAGGGCAGGACCAGCTGCGGCATGGCCTCGCGAACGTCGGGCCCGGCCAGTCGGGTGTCGGCCCGGGCAGCGGTGAGGCTGCAGGCTATGAGCACGACGAGGGCGAGGGAGGATCGGAAAGGTGTGGACATGGCGGACTCCGGAAGCGGTCGGGCGCCCTGCCGGCTGGCGGGCTTCCTGTCCACCGGAAACGCAAACCAGGCGCCGGTCCCCTCAGCACGTTCCAAACAAGGCCGTTCTGGCCTCGATCGGACTCGCCGCGCCCGACACACTCCGCGCCGGGATCCGATGAATCAAACCCTTGCGTGCGTGGCTCACACCGGCCCGTCCACGGGCCGGAGGCGGATCTGGGGTGATCGGACCTTCCCTCCAGGGCGCCGCCGCCTTTCAGGCGCCGATCACGCCGCCATCGTCACGGGTGATCACCACGGTGGCCGAGCGCGGCCGTCCGGCGGCGGGGCCGTCCGGCCAGGCGCTGACTGCGGTCGGGCTGGCCGGGCCGGTGCGCAGGCCCAGCGCCGCGAGATCGCCGGGCACTTCGCCGGGATGCTGGATGTTGACGAAGAAGGTGCGCAGGTCCGGGGTCATCGACAGGCCGGTGACCTCGCAGCCGACCGGCCCGGTCAGGAACCGGCGGATCTCTCCGGTGTCCGGATCGCAGGCCAGCATCATGTTGTTGCCGAACCCGGCGAAGGCGCCGGCGCGCAGGTTGCGTTCGGGGATGTCGGTCTGGATCCAGAGCACCTCGCGGTCGTCCATCCACAGTCCGTCCGGATTGGCGAAGGCGTCGCGCGGCACGCCGCTGCCGTCGCCGGCCGGCTCGCCGGCCAGCGCCAGGATGTCCCAGCGGAAGCGCGGGGCGCCGGGGTGGTCGCCGTCTTCGCGCCAGCGCAGGATGTGGCCGAACGGGTTGGCCGCCCGGGGGTTGGCGGCATCCGCCGCCGGCTGGCCAGGCGCCCCGCGCAGTTCGTTCATGGTCAGCGACAGGTACAGCTCCCGGGTGCGCGGATTGGCGGCGATCCACTCGGGCCGGTCCATCGGCGTCGCGCCCAGCGCGTCGGCGGCGTTGCGGGCGAACACAAGCACCTCGGCCTGGTCGGCGAAGCCGTTCTCCGGGGTCAGCGGTCCCTGTCCGTGCACCAGCGGCAACCAATCGCCGCTGCCGTCCTCATGGAAGCGGGCGACGTACAGGGTGCCCTCGTCGAGCAGTCCCCGACCGGACGCGGGATCGGTCGGGTCGTAGCGCCGGCTGGCGACGAACTTGTAAGCGTATTCGAAGCGCTCGTCGTCGCCCGAGTACACCGCCACCGTGCCGTCCGGCCCCAGCACGCAGGTCGCGCTCTCGTGCGCGAAGCGGCCCAGTGCGGTGCGCTTGACCGGGGTCGAGTCCGGGTCGAAGGGATCGATCTCGAC
Organism: Lysobacterales bacterium; assembly: GCA_019634735.1. Classification (NCBI taxonomy): domain Bacteria; kingdom Pseudomonadati; phylum Pseudomonadota; class Gammaproteobacteria; order Lysobacterales; species Lysobacterales bacterium. The sequence continues at coordinate 86,232 of JAHCAT010000010.1, forward strand.
CACCCAGCCGTGTCGGTGCGGTTCATTGGGCTCGCGCGCCACATCGAAACGCGGCAGCAGGCTCGACCAGCCCAGCCGAAGGTATCCGGCGCCGACCAGGCGATAGCGCCGGTAGCGCTCGGGGCGGTCGGGAACGTGCCCGTCCGGCACGTCGAAATGGCCGTGGAAGTTCTCCTCGCAGGTCAGGTAGGTGCCCCAGGGCGTGACCCCGTGCGCGCAGTTGTTGAAGGTGCCCAGCACGGTCCGGCCCGCCGGGTCCTCGCTGGTGCGCATCAGCGGATGGCCGGCTGCAGGGCCGGCCAGCGCCATCGGCGTCGCCGCGGTGATCCGGCGCGCCAGGGCCGAGGGGCGGACCACATGCCATTCGCCCGCCTCGTCGCGTCGTACCTCGATCACGCTGACGCCATGCGCAGCCAGTTCCTTGTCGAGCTTCTCGCGGTCGTATCCGAAGGGATCGTGGCGATGGCCGCCGTCGGGGTGCAGCAGGCCGGGGGCGATGTACTCGTGGTTGAGAACCAGCAGACCATGGTCGGCGCTGGCGCTGCCGCGCGGCAGGGGAAAGAAGTGCATGCCGTCGTGGTGCATGCCGGCCTGCAGCGCCTGGTCGGCCGCCGGGTTCGTCGCATCCTGGCGGAACGCGGGTCCGTCGGAGATCGGGTCGCCCCAGGCGTACAGGACCCGGGCGCTGTAGCCGGGCGGCACCACCACGGTGTCGGCGGTCGAGACGGGCACCGGCCGGAAGCCCAGCTTGCCGGCGGTTGCGGAGCGCGCGCCGCGATCCACCGGCCCGGAAGCCGCCGAGCACCCGGGCAGCAGGGACCCCGCGGCGAGGCCGGCAAGTCCCAGGCCGGCGCCGCGCAGCAGTTCGCGCCGGCTCAGCATCCGGGCCAGGATCTCCTGGAACGGTGCGGTCGGGTTGCCGGTGGGTGGCGACGGCTTTCGGTTCGGTATCGACATGGGAGCGCGGGAAGTTCGGGTAGCGTGGATTCTGGCGTGCCAGGATGACCGGCGCGTGGCGAGGTCCGGGTGATTGTGCGCCGCCGCGAACGCGCGTATCATTCGCGGCCCTGACGGGCGCGTAGCTCAGCGGTAGAGCACTACCTTGACATGGTAGGGGTCACAGGTTCGATCCCTGTCGCGCCCACCACCGGCCCCGCCGGTGCCGTCGATCCACAGGAGCCGTAGCCCGAACGGGCACGATCACCATGACGCGAACCGCCTTCAACGCCTGAGTCGAGCGCGATGCGTGGTTCCGCACAGGGGCGCGTTGCGCCCCTTTTCGTTTCCGGCACCGTCGGATCCCGCGCCAGCGCGGGATCGGGCAGGGCGGCGCCGACAGGAGCACCCCGATGGTCACGATCACCCTTCCCGACGGCAGCCAGCGCAGCTTCGAGCAGCCGGTGACGGTCCATGAACTGGCCGCCAGCATCGGGCCCGGCCTGGCCAAGGCCGCCCTGGCCGGCAAGGTCGACGGCACGCTGGTCGACACCAGCCATCCGATCGCCGCCGATGCCGTGGTCGAGATCGTCACCGACCGCCATCCGGACGCCCTCGAGGTGCTGCGCCACTCCACGGCGCACCTGCTGGCGCAGGCGGTGCAGCGCCTGTTCCCGGGCGCCCAGGTCACCATCGGCCCGGTGATCGACAACGGCTTCTATTACGACTTCTCCTACGAGCGGCCGTTCACCGCCGACGACCTGCCGCGCATCGAGGAAGAGATGCAGCGCATCGTCAAGGAGGCGCTGCCGGTGACCCGCACGGTGAAGCCGCGCGACGAGGCGGTCGCCTTCTTCCGCGGCCTCGGCGAGGAGTACAAGGCCCGGATCATCGAGGACATCCCGGCCGGCGAGGCGCTGTCCCTGTACAGCCAGGGCGAGTTCACCGACCTGTGCCGCGGCCCGCACGTACCCGGCACCGACCGCCTGCGCGCGTTCAAGCTGATGAAGGTGGCCGGGGCCTACTGGCGCGGCGACCACAACAACGAGATGCTCAGCCGCATCTACGGCACCGCCTGGCTGAACGACAAGGACCTGAAGGCCTACCTGCTGCAGCTCGAGGAGGCCGACAAGCGCGACCACCGCAAGCTGGCCCGCCAGCTCGGCCTTTTCCACCAGCAGGAAGAGGCGCCGGGCATGGTGTTCTGGCACCCGCGCGGCTGGGCGCTGTGGCAGCAGGTCGAGCAGTACATGCGCCGGGTGTACCGGGAGTCCGGCTACCAGGAGGTGCGCTGCCCGCAGATCCTCGACGTCACCCTGTGGAAGAAGTCCGGCCACTGGGACAACTACAAGGACAACATGTTCTTCACCGAGTCGGAGAAGCGCGACTACGCGCTCAAGCCGATGAACTGCCCCGGCCACGTGCAGGTCTTCAACCACGGCCTGCACAGCTACCGCGACCTGCCGATCCGCTACGGCGAGTTCGGCTCGTGCCACCGCAACGAGCCGTCCGGCGCCCTGCACGGCATCATGCGCGTGCGCGCCTTCACCCAGGACGACGGCCACGTGTTTTGCACCGACGGCCAGGTCGAGGCCGAGGTCACCGCCTTCCACCGGCAGGCGTTGAAGGTCTACGAGACCTTCGGCTTCACCGACATCGAGGTGAAGATCGCCCTGCGCCCGGAGTCGCGGCTGGGCGACGACGCCACCTGGGACCGCGCCGAGGCCGCGCTGCGCGCGGCGCTGTCGGCCTGCGGCGTGGCCTGGACCGAGCTGCCCGGGGAGGGCGCCTTCTACGGCCCGAAGATCGAATACCACCTCAAGGACGCCATCGGCCGCGCCTGGCAGCTCGGCACCATGCAGGTCGACTTCATGATGCCGCAGCGCCTCGGGGCCGAGTACGTGGACGAGCACTCCTCGCGTCGCCACCCGGTCATGCTGCACCGGGCCATCGTCGGCTCCATGGAGCGCTTCATCGGCATCCTTCTGGAACACCATGCCGGCGCCCTGCCGCCCTGGCTGGCGCCGGTGCAGGCGGTCCTGCTCAACATCACCGACGCCCAGGGCCCCTATATCGACGCGCTCGGAAAAGCCTTTGCAAATCAAGGCTTCCGCGTGGAAACGGATTTGCGGAACGAGAAGATCGGCTATAAGATCCGCGAGCACACCTTGCAGAAGGTGCCCTACCTGCTGGTCGCGGGCGACCGCGAGAAGGAGCAGGGCACGATCGCGGTGCGCACGCGCGGCGGGGAGGACCTGGGGGTGATGACGCCCGCCGAGTTCGAACGCCGGCTGCGCGAGGAATGCGTGCGGCCCTGACGGCGCACGACCGGACAACCCCCTGGAGGACCAGCGAATCAGCACCGTCAACGACAAGGGCAACCGCCGCAACGAGGACATCCGCGTTCCGCGGGTGCGGGTGATCGACGCCGAAGGCGAACAGGCCGGCATCCTGACCCGCGCCCAGGCGCTGGCCATGGCCGAGGAGGCCGGCATGGATCTGGTCGAGATCCAGCCGAACGCCGATCCGCCGGTCTGCCGGATCATGGATTACGGCAAGTACCGCTTCGAGCTGCAGAAGAAGGCCAACGCCGCGCGCAAGAAGCAGAAGATGGTCGAGATCAAGGAAGTCAAGTTCCGTCCGACCACGGACGAGGGCGACTACCAGATCAAGCTGCGCAACATGCGCCGTTTCCTGGAAGAGGGCGACAAGGTCAAGGTCACGATCCGCTTCCGCGGCCGCGAGATGAGCCACCAGGAACTCGGCCTGGCCAAGACCCAGCGCATCGAGGCCGACCTCGGCGAGGAGGCCGTGATCGAGCAGCGGCCGCGCCAGGAAGGCCGCCTGCTGGTGATGATGATCGCCCCCAAGAAGCGCTGACCGCGCCGGGGGCCCCGAGTCCTGGGGCCGATTGGCGTCGTGTCTCAGCCCTGGATCGGGGACCAAGGGCCAGGGCGCGGTATTCGGTGAGCGGAGCGCGTGTGCTCCCCTCTCCCTCTGGGAGAGGGACCGGGGGAGAGGGTCGGGGCTGGCCACGATCTGCATCGTTGCCGGCCCAGCGGCCCGCGCTGGTCCGGGCAGCCCTCTCCCCCGCCCCTCCCCCGCAGGCGGGGGAGGGGAGAAGTGCGGTGCCGTCGCGTAGGCGACACGCTGCCTGGCAGCGGGCTGAGACACGGCTCCAACCAGGTCCCCTGGGGGTGCGGGCCGCCGCGCAGGGCGGACGCAGGGTCCGGACCGGTCCGGATATTCCTGCTATCATGCGCGGCCCGGTTCGTCCGGGCCGCCCCCGCGTGGGGCATACAAGCAGGTCGAGGTCTCCACGAAGTGCGCCGCCATGGCGCCACCCCGGCCGGTAACGAAGAGCAGCTCACGGAGCCAACACCATGCCAAAGATGAAGACCAACCGCGCGGCGGCCAAGCGCTTCCGCAAGACCGCGTCCGGCAAGTTCAAGGCCGGCCATGCGTTCAAGAGCCACATCCTGACCAAGAAGTCGACCAAGCGTAAGCGCGGTCTGCGCGCGACCAACCACGTGCGTGCCGAGGACGCCGGTCGCGTCCAGCGCATGCTGCCGTACATCTGAGGAGCGCTGAGCCATGGCACGAGTCAAGCGTGGTGTCACCGCCCGCCGTCGTCACAAGAAGGTCCTGGCCAAGGCCAAGGGCTACTACAACGCGCGCCGCAAGGTCTTCCGCGTCGCCAAGCAGGCGGTCACCAAGGCCGCCCAGTACGCCTACATCGGCCGCAAGCAGAAGAAGCGCAACTTCCGCTCGCTGTGGATCGTCCGCATCAACGCGGCGGCGCGCCAGTTCGGGCTGTCCTACAGCCGCCTGATCGCCGGTCTCAAGAAGGCGCAGATCAACATCGACCGCAAGATGCTGGCCGACCTGGCCTTCCATGACATCAAGGCGTTCGGCGCGGTCGCGGAACGCGCCAAGCAGAGCCTGGCGGCCTGAAGCCGTCCGTCCGGGGCGCATCGCGCGCCCCGGCATCCATGGAATTGCTGGCGTGGGGATCGGGACGACCGGTCCCCACGCGCGTTTTGGAGGCCGGAATCGTGGCGGTGGACCAGCTCAATCTCGACAACGCGCATGCGCGCATCGAAGCCGCGGACAGCCTGGACGCCCTGGAGTCGCTGCGCGTCGCGCTGCTCGGCAAGCAGGGCCTGGTGACCGCCGAGCTCAAGCGGCTCGGAGGCCTGTCGCCCGAGCAGCGCAAGCAGCAGGGTGGCGTCATCAATCGCCTCAAGGACGAGATCGGCCAGGCCCTGGCCCATCGCCGGGAGATGCTGGAGGCGCGCGTGCTGGCCGGTCGACTGGCCAGCGAGCGCATCGACGTCACCCTGCCGGGCCGGCAGGCAGGTACCGGCGGCCTGCATCCGGTGACCCGCGCGCTGGAGCGGATCACCGACATCTTCTCCCGGTTCGGCTACGACGTCGCCGAGGGTCCCGAGGTCGAGGACGACTGGCACAACTTCGAGGCGCTCAACTTCCCGCCCGACCACCCGGCGCGGGCGATGCACGACACCTTCTATTTTCCGGACGGCCGGCTGCTGCGCACCCACACCTCGCCGGTGCAGATCCGCGCCATGGCCGGCCGTGAGCCGCCGCTGCGCCTGATCGCGCCGGGCAAGGTCTACCGCAGCGACTCCGACCAGACCCACTCGCCGATGTTCCACCAGGTCGAGGGCCTGGTGGTCGGTGAGGGCATCACCCTGGCCGACCTCAAGGGCACCCTGGCCGCCTTCCTGCGCGGTTTCTTCGAGCGCGACTTCGAGATGCGCTTCAAGCCCACCTATTTCCCCTTCGTCGAGCCCGGCGCCGACGTGGTGATCCGCTGGCAGCTTCCGGACGGCGGCAGCCGCTGGCTGGAGGTGCTGGGCGCCGGCATGGTGCATCCGGCGGTGCTGCGCAACTGCGGCATCGACCCGGAACGCTACAGCGGCTTCGCCTTCGGCATGGGCGTCGAACGCCTGGCCATGCTGCGCTACGGCGTCACCGACCTGCGCGCGTTCTTCGAGAACGACGTGCGGTTTCTGGGGCAGTTCCGGTGAGGAGCGGGGACCGGGGACCAGGGACCAGGGACCGGGGACCAGGGACCGGGGACCAGGGACCGGGGACCGGGGACCAGGGACCAGGGACCAGGGACCAGGGACTGGGAACTGGGACTGGGAACTGGGAACTGGGAACTGGGAACTGGGAACTGGGAACTGGGAACTGGGAACTGGGACTGCCGGCCGGGAAACGGAGCGATGCAGCGATGACGGGCAGGATTGACAACGCGCGCCGGGTCTTGCGGACGGTGCGCCGGAAGGCGGGGCGGCTGGATCGGGGCTCTTCCGGTCCCCGGTCCCCGGTCCCCGGTCCCCGTCTCGAGTCGGCCATCAAGGATGCTGGAACACCATGAAGCTGAGCGAAAACTGGCTGCGCGAATGGGTCGATCCAGGGGTGGATCGCGAAACGCTGTGCACCCGGCTGGACATGATCGGGCTGGAGGTCGAGTCGGTCGAGACGCTGGGCGCAGGCCTCGACGGTGTTGTGGTGGCGCGCATCGTTTCGGCGGTGCCGCACCCGGATGCCGACCGCCTGCGTGTGTGCGAAGTCGATGCCGGCGACGCGCGCCTGCAGATCGTCTGCGGCGCCCCGAACGCGCGTGAGGGCCTGCTGGCGCCGCTGGCGCGCGTCGGTGCCCGTCTGCCGGGCGGCCTCGAGATCAAGGCGGCCAGCCTTCGCGGCGTGGAGTCGCAGGGCATGCTGTGCTCGGCACGCGAGCTGGGCATCGATGCCGACGCCGCCGGGCTCATGGAACTGCCGGCCGAAGCCGTCCCGGGCACGCCTCTGGCGACGCTGCTCGGCCTTCCCGACGCGGTCATCGAACTGGGCCTGACGCCCAACCGCGCCGACTGCCTGGGCATGCTCGGTCTGGCCGTGGACGTCGGCGCCGCGTTCGCGGTGCCGGTGTGCCGGCCGGCGATCGCCGACGTACCGGCGCAGGTCGCCAGCAGCCGGGCGGTGGCGCTGGCCTCGCCGGCCGCCTGTCCGCGCTACCTGGGCCGCGTGGTGGAGGGCGTCGATGCCTCGCGCAGCTCGCCGCCGTGGCTGGCCGAGCGGCTGCGCCGTGCCGGCATCCGGCCGATCAATGCGGTGATCGACGTCACCGCCTACGTCATGCTGGAACTGGGCCAGCCGATGCACGCCTTCGACCAGGCCCATCTGCACGGCGATATCGTCGTGCGCCACGCGGCTGCGGGCGAGCGTCTGGTCCTGCTCGACGGCCGCGAGCTCGTGCTGGATCCGGACCTGCTGGTGATCGCCGACGCCCGCGCGCCGGTCGCCCTGGCCGGCATCATGGGCGGCATGGACAGCCGGGTCACCGAGACCACCCGCGACGTCTTCCTGGAGGCCGCGCATTTCGCGCCCGCCGCCATCATCGGCCGCGCCCGTCGCCTGGGCATGCACACCGATGCCTCGCACCGATTCGAGCGCGGCGTCGACCCGGCGCTGCCCCGTCTGGCGCTGGAACGCGCGACCGCCCTGCTGGTCGAGCTGGCCGGTGGCCGGCCGGGTCCGGTGGTCGAGGCCATGGATGCCGGCCACCTGCGCAGCCATACCCAGGTGCCATTGCGCCGCAGCCGCATCGGCCGGCTGCTCGGCATCGAGGTCGCCGATGCCGAGGTCGAGCGCATCCTGGCCGCGCTGGACATGGCGGTCGAGCGCTGCGACGCCGGCTGGCGGGTGACCCCGCCGGGCAGGCGCTTCGATATCGCCATCGAGGAGGACCTGATCGAGGAGGTGGCGCGCATCCACGGCTACGACAACATCCCGGTGCGACCGCCCGGGGGCGAGCTTGCGCCCGCGCTGCCCAGCGAGGCCCAGCTGGCCGACAGCCTGCTCCGGCGCAGCCTGGCGGCCCGCGACTGGCAGGAGGCGATCACCTTCGCGTTCGTCGACCAGGCGCTGCTCGAGCGCTGGCAGCTTGCCGGCGATGCGCTGGCGCTGGGCAACCCGCTGTCCGCCGAGCTGGGCGTGATGCGCACCTCGCTGTTGCCGGGACTGGTGCAGGCGCTGGCCCACAACCGCGCGCGCCAGGTCGACCGGGTCCGGTTGTTCGAGCTGGGCCGCCGTTTCCACGCCGCCGCCGGGGAACGCGACAGCCTGGCCATGGTCGCCTGCGGGCCGGCCCACACCGAACATTGGGCCGGCCGGGACCGTCGTGGCCACGATTTCCACGACCTCAAGGGCGAGCTGGAAGCGCTGATCGCCCTGGGCGGCGAGCCCGAGGTCTGGTCCTTCGCCGCCGACGCGTTGCCGGCCTGGTTGCACCCGGGCCGGGCCGCCACCGTGTCCCGCGACGGCCGGCCGGTGGGCTGGATCGGTGCGCTGCACCCGGCGCTGCTGCGGCGGCTCGACCTCGATCACGAGGTGATCGTGGCCGAGCTGGACCTGGATGCTCTTCGGGGCGCCCGCGTTCCGAAAGCGAGAGCTCTATCACGCTTTCCGTCGGTGCGCCGCGACATCGCGGTCAAGGTCGATGCCGGCATCCCCTACCAGGCCCTTGCGAGCGTCGCCCGGGAGGCCCTGGGCAGCCGGCTCGAGGACCTGGTCGTCTTCGACGAGTACCGGGGCGCCGGTTTGAGCGAAGACACAAAAAGTATCGCCATGGGCTTGATTTTGCGTGACCCTTCGCGCACCCTTACCGACGACGATGCCGACCGGGCAGTTGCCGCGGTGGTGCACGGGCTGAACGCGCGTTTTGGCGCGGAACTCAGGGGCTAGGGGATGACCACGCTGACCAAGGCCGAGATGGCCGAGCGGCTGTTCCAGGAAGTGGGGCTGAACAAGCGTGAGGCGAAGGAGTTCGTCGACGCCCTGTTCGAGACCCTGCGCGCGGCCCTGGAGCGCGGTGAGCAGGTCAAGCTCTCGGGTTTCGGCAATTTCGAGCTTCGCCAGAAGAACCAGCGTCCCGGTCGGAATCCGAAGACCGGCGAGGAAATCCCCATTTCGGCCCGGCGGGTGGTCACCTTCCGCCCGGGTCAGAAACTGCGCGCACGGGTGGAAACCTATGTTGGATCCGACCAGCAATGACGAGCTGCCGCCAATCCCGGCCAAGCGCTACTTCACCATCGGTGAAGTCAGCGAGCTGTGCGCGGTCAAGCCGCATGTGCTGCGTTACTGGGAAACCGAATTCGCCAGCCTGAAGCCGGTCAAGCGTCGCGGCAACCGGCGCTACTACCAGCGCCAGGACGTGCTGATGATCCGCCAGATCCGCTCCCTGCTGTACGAGGAGGGCTTCACCATCGGCGGCGCCCGCCAGCGTCTGGAAGGCGAACAGGGCCGCATGGAGAACTCCATCGTCCAGCAGCTCGCCCGCCAGCTCCGCCTGGAGCTCGAGGAAGTGCTGCAGATCCTGCGTCGCTGATCGCCGCCGGTCTTGGGCCGGCCTCGGCCCGGCCCGGCACCGTGCGCCCGGGATGCACCGTGAAGGACATCGGCGCGGCTGGCGAACTTGCCCGCCCTGCGACGGTCCATCAGCCCTGGCGCTACCGCCACGATGCCAACGAGGTGCAGCCCATGACCCAGTACCGATCCAGCGCAACCCCGCGGGCGAAGGCGCTCACGCTGATTGCCGTGGGCCTGGCACCGCTGGGCTGGGCGCAGGCCAGCAACCAACCCGCGACGCTCGCCGGACCGGGCCCGTTCGTGTTCGGCCAGGTCAACGAGCTGGTCGCCGACCAGTACATGCTGGACACCCGGACCGGCCGGCTGTGGCGTCTGGTCGACACCGCCGACGGCACCGGCAGCGTGCTGGAACCGGTGCCCTATGCGCTGCCGGACGGCAGCAGCCAGCCGCTGCCGCCCGATGCGCAGCCCGGATTGCCGGTTCCCGCCGATCTCGTGCCCGTGGTTCCGCCCGGGCGCTGATGCACGCGCGGCCGTCCTCACTCCGCGGCCGCGCGGAAATCGCGTGACCGCGGCGGGCGGGCTTTGCTAGACTTGCGCGCTGATCGGAACGTCGGGGCGTAGCGCAGCCTGGTAGCGCACCACGCTGGGGGTGTGGTGGTCGCGAGTTCGAATCTCGCCGCCCCGACCATTTCCGTCAAAGCCATCGCCCGCCAGGCCAGGACCGCGCGGCAACGCAGCGAGCACCGGCATGAGCGTCGAGCACCGCCTGTACCCGGACATCGAGCCCTTCGACACCGGCTGGCTGCAGGTCTCGCCCCTCCATCGCATCCGTTACGAACAGAGCGGCAACCCGCAGGGCAAGCCGGTGGTCGGCCTGCATGGCGGTCCGGGCGCGGGCGCCTCGCCGCGCATGCGCCGCTTCTTCGATCCCGCCCGTTACCGCATCGTGCTGTTCGACCAGCGCGGCTGCGGGCGTTCGACGCCGCACGCCGAACTGGCCGAGAACACCACCTGGCACCTGGTCGACGACATCGAGGCGCTGCGCAGCCACCTGGGCATCGAGCGCTGGCAGGTGTTCGGCGGCTCCTGGGGGTCGACCCTGGCGCTGGCCTATGCGCAGCGCCATCCTTCGCGCGTCACCGAACTGGTCCTGCGCGGCATCTTCATGCTGCGTCGTGCCGAACTCGAGTGGTTCTACCAGCGCGGCGCCGACGCGCTTTTCCCGGACGCCTGGGAGGACTATGTCGCCGCGATCCCCGAGGTCGAGCGTGGCGATCTGATGGGCGCCTACCACCGGCGCCTGACCGGACCCGACGCGGAGCAACGACTGGCCGCGGCGATCGCCTGGACCACCTGGGAAAGCCGCACCAGCTTCCTGCTGCCCGATCCCGTGCATGTCGCCGCCACCCAGGCCGACGCCTTCGCCCTGGCCTTCGCTCGCATCGAGAGCCACTACTTCGTCAACGGCGGCTTCTTCGAGACCGACGGCCAGCTGCTGCGCGACATCGACCGCATCCGCCACATCCCCGCCACCATCGTGCAGGGCCGCTACGATGTGGTCTGCCCGATGCGCTCGGCCTGGGACCTGCACCGGGCCTGGCCGCAGGCCGAGCTGCGCATCGTCGACGATGCCGGCCACTCGGCGTTCGAGCCGGGTATCGCCGGCGCCCTGGTCGAGGCCACCGACCGCTACGCGCGCGCCTGACTGCGGGGCAGGGCGCTCGGTACGTCGCACTCGGCTGGGTCCCGGCCGGGGCGGGGCGCCGCGAGCGCTCGGCAGCGTGGTGTTGTACCGCCTGCAGGCGGACAATCGACCGCGCGACCGGTCGCCCAACCGGCCCCGTGCCGGAAGCGCACCTGCCCGGTGACCTGAAGCACTCGCCGAACGGCGATCCTGCCACTGGCGCATGACCCGGATGTCTGGTGACGGGAGGGTGCGAGGCCGTCGGGATCGTGCCGTCGTGCCGTCGTGCGGGCAGCGGACGATTGCGCGGCGATGGCCAGCCGGCACGTCGAGCGACCCCCCGGCAGCAGACCGTGCTGCGGCGCGAAGATCGGCGACCGGCGTGGCAGCCTCGTCGGACTTCCGGGTTAAGCTTGCGGCGATGTCCACCCTGGATCCCATCCCCGCGTTTCCCCCCGTCCCCGACGGCTTCGCCGCGCGGCTGTCGCGCCTGCGCGAACTCGTCGATACGCAGCTGCTGCCGCTGGACCCGCTGCTGCTCGCCGGACACCATGAGCAGTTGCTGTCGGAAATGGATGCGGTGCGTGCGCGCATGCGCGCGGAGGGTTTCTGGCTGCCACAGGTCCCGGTCGGGCACGGTGGCCAGGGCCTGGGGCTGTTCCTGCACGGGCTGGTCAGCGAGCAGCTCGGGCGCAGCCTGCTCGGCCACCTGGCCTGCAACTGCCAGGCGCCCGATGCCGGCAACATGGAGGTGCTGATCGAGCACGGCAGCGGCGAACAGCAGGCGCGCTTCCTGGCGCCGCTGCTGGCCGGCCGCGCGCGCAGCGCGTTCGCGATGACCGAGCCCGGCCAGGCCGGTTCCAATCCGCTGCTGCTGGAAGCCCGCGCGGTCGTCGACGGCGGCGACTACCTGATCGACGGGCACAAGTGGTTCACCACGGGCGCCGATGGCGCCGCCTTCCTGATCGTCATGGCGGTGACCGACCCCGACGCGCCGCCGCATCGCGCCGCCAGCCAGATCCTGGTGCCCATGGACACGCCCGGCGTGCGCCTGCTGCGCAACATCCCGGTGATGGGCGAGACCGGCTGGGGACCGTTCTCGCATGGCGAGTTGCTGCTCGAAGGCGTGCGGGTCCCGGTCGGCAACCGCCTGGGCGCGGCGGGCGAGGGCTTCTCGATCGCCCAGCAGCGCCTGGGCCCGGGCCGTATCCACCATTGCATGCGCTGGCTTGGCATCTGCGCGCGCGCCTTCGAACTGATGCTGGACCGGGTGCGCCAGCGCGCACTGGCACCTGGCCGGGTGCTCGCCGACGAGGGCGTGGTGCAGGCCTGGCTGGCCGACAGCCGGGCCGAGATCGATGCCGCCCGCCTGCTGGTGCTGGCCACTGCCGCGCGGATCGACCGCGAGGGCCAGAAGGCGGCGCGCGATGCCGTGTCGATGATCAAGTTCCATGTCGCCGGCGTGCTGCAGCGGGTGCTCGACCGCGCCCTCCAGGTGCACGGCGCGCTCGGGATGAGCGACGACACCCCGCTGGCCTTCTGGTTCCGCCACGAACGCGCGGCGCGCATCTACGACGGTCCGGACGAGGTGCACCGGGCGGCGCTGGCGCGCCGCCTGGTCGCCGGCGCGCGGTGAGCGGCGAGGACCTCATCGCGGTCCGCAAGGACGAGCGCCTTGACGAGGCGGCCGTTGCGGCGTGGCTGCGCGGGCAGGGCCTGCTTGCAGCGGGCGAGACCCTGACGGTGCGGCAGTTCGCCGGCGGCAAGGCCAACCTGACCTACCTGCTGGAACTCGCGGGTCGGCCGCTGGTGCTGCGCCGCCCGCCGCTGGGCCCGGTCGCGCCCGGCGCCCACGACATGGTCCGTGAGTACCAGGTGCTGTCGCGCCTTCACACGGGGTTCGACAAGGCGCCCAGGGCACTGGCGCTGTGCACCGACCTCGATGCGCTGGGCGCGCCGTTCTTCGTGATGACGCATCGCCCTGGGATCGTGGTGCGCGAGCGCATGCCTGCAGCATTCGCTGACGACCCGCGCTCGCCGACGGCCATGGCGGACGCTTTGGTCGATACTCTGGCCGAGTTGCATGCGGTCGATCCGTCGGCGGTCGGCCTGGCCGACCTTGGCCAACCCGAGGGATTCATGGCGCGCCAGGTCGCCGGCTGGTACCGGCGCTGGCAGGCTGCGACCGATTCGCCTCTGCCGGCCATGGACTCGTTGCACGACTGGCTCGCCGCGCGGGTGCCGGCACCGCAGCGCGTCGCCCTGGTCCACAACGACTACAAGCTCGACAACGTGGTGCTGGCCGCCGACGACCCCGGCCGCGTGGTCGCCGTACTGGACTGGGACATGTGCACCCTGGGCGACCCGCTGTCCGACCTGGGCGCGCTGCTCACCTACTGGATCGGGCCGGACGACCCGGCGCCGTTCCGGGCCATGGCGACCATGCCGGTCGATCCCCGCTTTCCGGACCGCGCCGCCCTGGTCGCGCGCTATGCGCAGCGGACCGGCCTGGACCTGTCCGGCATCGCCTGGTACCACGTGCTCGGCCTGTTCCGGCTGGCGGTGATCCTGGCACAGATCCATGTCCGCTGGCGCCGCGGCCAGACCGCCGATCCGCGCTTCGCGCGGTTCGGCGAGTTCGCAGCGCTTGCCGCCGATTGGGCGCTGCGGGTGGCCGGAGCGCAGAGGCGGGCATGAGGTCGGCGTCAGCGACAGCCGACGCTCTCGATGTCCTGATCGAGGGGCAGCTCAGGCGCGCCTTTGCCGAGCGCGAGGCGTGGCCGACCGGGCAGGCGACGCCGTCCCCCGCGCCCGCGGTGACCATCGTGATCCCGGTCTTCAATGCGCTCGCCCAGGCGCGCAGGTGTCTGGAGGCGGTGCTGGCGCACACCCACGCCAGGCACCGCATCCTCATCGTCGACGATGCGAGTACCGATCCCGGCGTCGGCCCCTGGCTGGCGGGTCTGCAAGGCGCCGGACGGCCGCTGGAGGTCAGACGCAACCCCGTCAATCTCGGCTACCTGGCGACCGTCAACCAGCAACTCGCGGGTCTCGCCGGCGACGTCGTTCTCCTGAACAGCGACACCGAGGTCACGGCAGGGTGGCTGGACGCGCTGGCGCGCGCCGCCTGCCGGCCTGGCGTGGGCATCGCCTGCCCGGTGACGGACCAGGCCGGTCCGCTTGGCGTGTTCGCCGACGTGCCCGTTTCGGACCCGGCCAGCTGCCCCGCCAGGGCGCGTGCTGCCGCGGGACCGGGTCCGCTGGCACTGCCGGTGGCGGTCGGCTTCTGCATGTACCTTCGCCGCCCGATGCTCGATGCCATCGGGCTTTTCGACACGGCGTTCGCGCCGGGCTATGGAGAGGAGAACGACTACTCGATGCGGGCCTGGCGGTCTGGCCATGCCGTGGTGGCGAGCCCCGATGCCGTCGTCCTGCACGCCGGCAGTGCCAGCTTCGGCGACGACGAGGAAATCCGTCGGCGCCGCGCCCTGCATGCGCGCCTGGTCGAGTCCCGATGGCCCGGCCACGACAGCCGGATCCGCGACTGGTGGCGCGACTGGCCGCTTCGCCCGCAGGCGATCCGGCTTGCGGTGCGCCCCGGCTCCGGTACCGGTCCCGGCGTACTCCACCTCATTCATGCCATCGATCGTCTCGGTGGCACCGAGATCCACACTGCCGCGCTCGCCCAGGCCCTGGCGCGCGACTTCGATGTCAGCATCGTCGCGCCCCAGGACCTGGGCGGTCGTTGGGGGGACCAGATCGTCCAGCGGGTCGGCGGCATCCGGCTGATCGGCCTCAATTCGGCGCACATCCGCCCCAACCAGCGCCTGCATGGCGGCGGCGTTGATCTCGCCGACCCGGGCGTCGAGCGCCGTTTCCTGCGCCTGCTCGAGGCAGGCGACTGGCCGCTGTTGCACGTGCATTCCCTGCTGAACTGGAACTCCCTGCTGCTGCCGTTGCTGGCACGCCGGGCAGGCGTCCGGGTGGCGATCACGCTGCACAGCCTGGAATCGGTGTGTGCGGACTTCACCCTGGTGCCGCCGGCGCTGGGAAGGGATTGCGGTCACCGCTATGGCGGCGACGATCCCGTCTGCGAGCCCTGCGTGGCGCAGCGCCTGCTGCGTCGTCGCGGCGTGGCGACGCCGCCGCCGGCTGCCCTGCTGGCATCACGGCGACACGCCTGGAAGCGGATACTGCAGGCCGCGGACGCGGTGGTCGCGCCCTCCCGATTCGCCCTGGAGCGGGTGGGCAGGGCGCTGGATCTCGATCTGTGCAGCCGCGGCCTGGTCATTCCTCATGGACTGCCGGCCCGGCCCCCGGTCCTGCCAGGGCCCTGCGGCGATGCCCGCTTCACCGTCGGGTTCCTGGGCGGCAGCTCCGCGGTCAAGGGCTTCGGTCTGGTGACGCGGCTTGCCGCCGATCCGAGTCTCGGCCACGTGGCGTTTCGGATCCACGGCGAAGTCGAGCCGGAGCGCCTGGCCGGCGCAGCGCAATCCAGGCTGGAGCTTCGAGGTTCCTACCGGCCCGATCAGCTGGCCGGCATTCTCGCCCCCCTGGACCTGGTGCTGCTGCCTTCGCAGGGCCTCGAGACCTACTCGCTGGTCCTGTCGGAATGCCGCGCGGCGACCGTTCCGGTGCTGGCCAGCCGCTCAGGCGCGTTGGCAGAGCGCGTCCGTGACGACATCGATGGCTGGCTGTTGCCTCCCGGGGATTTCGAAGCCTGGCGGAGGCAGCTGCTCAACTTGTCCGGAGCGGAGGGCCGAGCGCGCCTTGCGCGGGTCCGCGAACACCAGCGCAGGATGACGCCGCGCACCATCGAGGACAATGCAGCGGACTACCGTTCGCTCTATCGCGAGCTCCTGACCACGCCAGCCGCCCGTCGCGCCCCTGGCGGGGCCGGGATCGACCTCGCCAGCCGCCGTCTGCTGGCATCGCCGCCTGTGGCTGCGGCGGACGCCTGCCAGGATCTGCTGGCGGTCTCGGCCGCGCAATCACCGGCAGCGGTCGGTGCACTGCTGCTGGCCGACGAAGATGACATTTCTCGGACCGATGCCACGCTTCGAGCGCTGGAAACGGTGCTTCCCGGTTGCGAGCCGCTGCTTCTGCATCGCGGTGATCAGTCCCAGGCCGGACGACACGCACTGTTCGACCAGCTGAAGGCCAGCCCGGACAGATGGTGGCTGCTCCTGGAAGCCGGGGACATCCCGCTGTCGACTCTGCCGGCCCTGCTCGCCGAGGCCGGGCCGGACTGCGATCTCCTGCTCCCCGACGTCGCGTTGGCCGACAGCAGCGGCCGTCGTCATGGGATCCAGCAGGCGACACCTGCCGATCGGCTGCTGTCCTTGTCCGGAGGTGCCGGGCCGGCGACCGCGTGTGCCCGCGGCCGGCTGTTCGGGGCGCTGTCGGCGCATGGCCTCGGCTCGCCGGCCTTGCCCTACGCCCTGGTGTTGGCCGCCCTGCGCCTGGGGCGCACCGCGATCGCGCCAGGAAGGATCGGTGTGCAGCGCGATGACCGGCACCTTTCGCGCGGGCAGTCGGACACCGTGCTGGCGGAGCACCGGCGCTTGGCCAATCAGCTACGGGGTGCCCTGGACCTGCCTGGGGTCATCGTCGGCAATGGCGAGGCCCCGGGCTGGCGTTTCAGGCCGGACCCTGCGGCGAAGCGTGCGGTGGCTGTTCGATTGCATGGCGGGACGCCCGCTGCGATGGCGACGGCACTCGCTCGGCTGCGTGAGCGCATGCGCGATACAGGCGCCGACTGTGGCGTGCTCGGCCACGACCCCCTGCCGCCAGGATGCGAGCGCGTGGTGCTGCTGCACTGGGCTGCGGCGGCGCCGCAACCCGCACAGGTGGCCCGCCTGCTCGCCTGGCTTGAGCTGCCGGGTGTTGCGATGGTGGCACCGCGCCGGGTCGACCTGGCAGGCTCCGCGCTGCCCTCTGGCTGGCGATTCGATGGCCATCGCCTGCGAGCGATACCTGCGCCCGAGAGCGCCAGCGGTTGCGATCCCGGCGCCTGGGCGCCCATTCCCCGGTCGATGCCTGGCCTGGATGCCACCTGCCTGGCATTTCGTGCCGAAGGAGCGACCGCGCGCGACCTGGCCGATCTCGTCGACGCCGACCGCGCGCGTGGATTTCTCGCCCAGCAGCGCTGGCGCAGCGGTGGACACCTGCTTTGGCTGCCGGAGCCGACGCTGCGCCAGGCGGGCGAGTCCCCGACCAGCGCGGAGGCGCCGCCCGGGGTCCGGCGGGTCCTGGGTGCGCAGGGACTGGACCGGGGCAGGCCACCGGTCGACCATCGGTTTCGCCCCCTGCGGGGCGCTCGCGCATGCGAGGGGCCGCTTCGAGTCGCTGCGCTCACCCGCGACCACTGGGCGCCCAGCCGCTACCGCGTCGACCTGCCGCTGGCCGATCTGCACCGGTGCGGCGGCATCGCCGCGCCGGCCGTGTGGCGGCATGGCCTGGAACCGCTACCGTCGCTCTTCGAAGTTGCGGCGGTCTCGCCGAATGCCGTGCTGTTCCACGACGCATACGACGACCATGCGCTGGAGCTGATGCTGGCGCTCCAGCGCCAGTTGCCGGGTGTGCGACGTGTCGTCCTGATCGATGACCTGATCACCGACCTGCCGCCATGGCACCCAGGCCGGGCAAGGGTGGATGCCGGGCTGGCCGGCCGGATCGGCAGGCTGTGCGCGGCGGCCGACCTGCTCGTGGTGACCACGCCAGCCCTCGCCGACGCGTTCGGCGCTTCCGCTCGTTCGTGCATGGTGATCGGAAACGGATTGCCTGATCATCCCTGGCTGACCCTTGCGGCGGGCACCCGTCCTGAAGGGCGATCGAAGGCGCGCCAGGTCAGGGTCGGCTGGGCCGGGGCGCAGCAACACGCCGGCGATCTGGCCCTGCTCGACGAGATCGTTGCCGCGCGTCCTCACCTGGACTGGCGCTTCATGGGCCTGGCTCCCGAGGCTGCGCGGCGTCTGGGCAAGGCCTGCGCACCGATGGTCGAATTCGATGCCTACCCTGCGGCACTGGCGGCAATGGAACTCGACGTCGCCCTGGTGCCGCTTGCCGCGCACCCGTTCAATGACTGCAAGAGCGCGCTGAAGCTCCAGGAGTTCGGCGCGCTGGGGACTGCGGTGATCGCCAGCGATTGTCCCGCCTACCGCGATGTGCCCCTGACGCGCGTGGAAAGCCGTGCCGATGCCTGGCTTGCCGCGCTCGATGTCCTGGTCGGCGATGCGGATAGGCGTCGACGCGATGGCGAACGCTTGCGCGAATGGGTGCTGTCGCAGGGGATGGCCAGGCACCATCGACGCCGCTGGCTGGTCGCCTTGGGCGGCGATGGCGAAGTAGGTGAAACCGTCGCATCATCGCCGTAGACGCGTTCGCACCTTCGCAACGACTTGAATTCGATACTTCCAGTTGCGATCATCCCCGCGCAGACATCCGGCCAGCGCAGGCCGGCCGAAGCAGAGTGGTCGGACAGTTGCCAGCCAGGCGGCGGACCACACCGGGAGGCCCCGACAGTGAATATGCGACCTCTCAGCCGTGCGATCGGCCTTGCCTTCCTGGCTGCTGCTGCCGGGGTCTCAGCCCACCGCGGCACGGTGGTGCCTGGCGGGCCGGCAATTCAGGCCGGCCAGGGCGCTCCCGCCGCGGATGCGCCCGCAGAGGCCGAGGATTCCGGGCTGGCCGGGCTTGTCGCGTTGGAAAGCAGCCTGGACGACCCGCTGCTCTACCTCGATGCCGACGATGCCGAGCGGGGCCAGGGCGATTGCCCGGGTCCAAGCGGTTGTGTTGCGGACCTGGCGATCAATGCGCTGTTCCTGCCGGAGTTCGGCGATGGGCTGCCCCTGCGCAGCCGGGCCGCCGTTGCGACGGTGTCCAACCGGCCGCACAGCACCATCCCGGGCGAGGACATACGGGTTCGGGTGACCGTCTCGCCCGGCCACGAACTCGAAGGCCCCCGGTGCGAACCGGTTCCCGAAGAGCCCCGTACGGTCGTATGCCGGCTCGCGTCGCTGGCGGTGGGCGAGGAAACCTCGGTCCTGCTTCGAGCCCGCAACGTCGACGCGACCCAGGCGGACGGCTGGCTCCAGGCGCAGGTGCTCGCCAGCACCCCCGACCCCATCCCGGTCAACAACACCAGGGCGGCCGCGTTCGGAATCTCGACGAACCCCTCGCTGGTGCGCCTGGCAGGCATCGATGCCGCCGCCTGCCCCACCCTATCCATGCACCTGAGCGCGACGACGCTGTCGGGCGGGTTCCACCCGGCCCCCGTTCCCGGGGTCGACCAGTTCATGCTCCTGGACGATGACGTTGCGCCCCTCTCGGGGCCGGCGCTGGTGCCGTCCGGACAGGTGCCAGTGTCCGCCGTCTATCTCGTGGACGACAGCGCCAGTCTGCCGGCCTCGCTTCTGTCCCTGCAACTCGCCGTGGTCGCCGAGTCGGCATTCGACTGGTACCAGCGCGCCGCCAGCAACGGCTGGCCGCCCCCTGCGCTTGCCGTGACCTCGCTGAGCGCCGACACGCCGCCGGAACTGGTATCGGACTTCGAGGCACTGGAGGCTCAGCTTGCGCTGATCGAGGCGACTTCGGCGCCAGCCGACGCGCTGGCGCGAGCGGCCGCGGTCGCGCAGACCCTGTCCGGGCGACCGGGTCGACGGGGCGTCCTGCTGATGTTGGCCGGCACCAGCGTGCTGGGCAACGACGAGGTCGACCCCGTCGCTCCTGTTCGCGACTCCGATGTTCCCGTGCACCCGGTCGTGCTCGAGGCCGCCCTGGAACCCCTTGCCGAGCGCGTGGCCAGAGCCACCCGCGGCTTCCGGCAGGTGGTCTCGGCCGGAGATGTCCAGGCGGCGCTCGGTGCCGCGGTGCGCACCATCGAGGACGCAACCACGGTCGCCTGGGAGGTCAATGGCAACGGGGATCCGGCGCGACGGCTGCAGGTATCCGTGCCGAACCCGCCATTCGGCCTCGGTATCCAGACCCATTATTCGCAGGCCGGGACGCCCTGCGCCCAGACCTGCACCGTCGAGCGGGCAATCTCCGGTCCGGCCTATTCCCAGTCCACGCCCGCCCAGGTCAGGTTGAGCGTCGCCGCCTCACCCGATGCCACGCCGTTCACGTTGGTCGAGCAGTTGCCGAGCGGCTGGGTCGCAGTCGAGGTCGGGCAGGGCGGACACTACGACGCCTTCCAGCGACTCATCCAATGGGTCGGCGTGTCGGGCGCCGCGCCTGCGGAGTTCACCTACGCCATCGCTGGTCCTCAGAACGCCCCCTGGGGCATGTCGCGCGGAACCCTCAAGGGCGCGTTGATGCCATGGATGGCGGCGTCGTCTCCGACCTGTGGAGCTACCGGCGTCACGCAGATCTCCCGACATCCTGCGGACCTGTCCAGCAACGGCAGGGTGCAGCGCGGGCTGTTGCCGGCCTACACCGACGCCTGGCTGCATGGGCAGCCCTGGCCGTCCGGATGGGGCCTGGTGTCGGCGTCCCAACTCACCCGTGCGGCGCAGATCGCGGCGCTTGGCGGCACCTACCAGCAGGTTGGAGCCGCGCTGCCCTGGCGTGCGGTGGCCCATCCGCCGGGGCCTTACATCGCCTCGGCAGTGCGAACGGCGCCGGCGGTCTTCGTACCTGGGCAACCGGTGCGTGTCGAGCTGCGGGTCGAGCCGATGCCGGGCAGCCATGCCAGTGCGATCGAGGAGGTCCCGCCGGCGGGATGGCAGGTGTTGGAGATCGATCGCAGCGGTCGCTTCGACCCCATGACCCGCACCATCCGGTGGGGCCTCTACCATGGCGATCAGGCCCTGCAGGTGGCCTACACCCTGCTGCCGCCGCCCGATGCAGCGGGCGAGTTCGGAATCACCGGGCGCTACTTCGTGGATGGCGAGTGGGTCGCTTTCGCCGGCAACGCAACCCTGTTGCCCGGAGAGGACCTGCTGTTCGCCGACGGTTTCGAACAGCGCTGAGGCATCGGCGGCGCAGCGGCGCGGCGACAACCTGCCGCTGGCGCGCAGAACGTCAGCGCCCTCGATCGGCAGCCCGAAGGCGTGCATCGGACCCGCACGCCGGCTCCGTCCGCCGCGCGGTCTGGTCTCCCTCAGGCCGCCTGCTGCGCGTCCTGCGCCTTGCGCGGGCCTTCCAGAAGGGCCTTGCGGACACCGTCGACCAGCAGGGCGATCTCCTCGCCGGTGACGTTGAAGTGTGGGGTGAAGCGCAACGAGTTGGCGCCGCCGTGGATCACGCCCCAGCCGTGCTCGCGCAGGTACTCCTCGGTGCTGCCGGCGCCGTAGCACTTGAACTGCGGCGCCAGCTCGCAGGAGAACAGCAGGCCGGTGCCCTGCACGCGGGTGACCAGGCCGCCCAGCTCGCCGGCCAGCGCGGTCAGCCGCTGCACGGCCTCGCGGCCGCGCTCGACGATGTTGACGCGCAGCTCCGGGCTCAGGCTGGCGAGCACCGCGCAGGCGACGTCGAGGGCACGCGGGTTGGCGGTCATGGTGTTGCCGTAGACGCCCTTGCGGTACAGGTCGGCGGCGCGCTCGGTCACCGCCAGCACCGACATCGGGTACTGGCCGGCGTTGAGCGCCTTGGAGTAGGTCTCCATGTCCGGCGCCTCCAGGCCCTCGAAGCCCGGGTAGTCGACCACCGACAGCACGCCCTGGGCGCGCAGGCCGGCCTGGATGGAGTCGACCAGCAGCAGGGTGTCGTGGCGGCGGGTCAGCTCGCGGGCGGCGGCGTAGAACGCCGGCGTCAGCGCCTTGCCGGGATCGCCTTCGCCCATCACCGGCTCGACGAACATCGCCTCGATGAACCAGCCCTCGGCATCGGCCTGGGCGAACACGGCGCGCAGGGCCTCGACGTCGTAGGGATCGACGGTCAGCAGCTGGGCGTCGTGGTGCTTCCAGCTCGCCAGGTGCTGGGCATAGGTCTTGCGGGTGGAGTCCGAGTACAGCGCCGGCAGTTCGGTGCGGCCGTGGAAACCACCCTTGACCGCCAGGCGCTTGACCCGCTTGCCGGCATGACGGCCACCGGCATCGGTCTGCAGGCGGGTGTTGACGTCGGCGATGCGGCCGGCCAGCGAGACCGACTCCGAACCGGAGTTCAGGCACAGGAAGCGCGCGTACGGGCAGGCATCGCGGGTGTGGCCGATCTCCCGGCGCATCGCCTCGACGAAGCGGTGCTGGGCGAGCGAGGGCGTCATCACGTTGGCCATCACCTGCGGGCGGGACATCGCCTCGATCACCTGGGCCGGCGTGTGGCCGAAGCCGAGCATGCCGTAGCCGCCGGCGTCGTAGACCACCGCGCCCTTCAGGGTGACGATCCACGGCCCGGCCGCGGCCAGGGCGACGTAGGGATTGACCGCATCGTCGGGGTAGAAGTTGACGAAGCCGGCCTGCATGCGGCGCACCTGCTCGTGCTCGTCGAGGTCGGGCAGGTCCGAGCCTTCGGCGCGCAGCGCCTCGAAGGCGGCGACCGCGGCCCGGATCGCTTCCTGCAGGTCGCGGTCGTCGAGGAACGGCGCCAGCGCCTGCGCGGACAGGCCGACGGTACGGGCGGCGCCGGCGGAATCGCGCAACGGCTTGAGCTTGGCCAACAGGTCCATCGGATACCTCGCGGGAAGGGGCGTGGCGGCGGGACGGCCCGGCAGGGCGGTCGGCGCGGGGCACGGAGGCGGCCGCAACGCATTGATTCGGGGGCGCAAGTGTAGCATGCGCCCCTCCGGTGCCGGGCCACGGCGGGCTCGGGCTATGCTTCCGGGCCAGGTCGCGGGGCAGGGCCGACGGCACCGCCGAGGCCCGCCCGCGACCGCCTCCGGCCTGCGCCGCCGGGCGCCGGCCTCCGCGCCCCGATCACCCGTCCCCCGTGGAGTCCCGCCATGCAGTCAAGCTTCGATCTCAGCGGCAAGGTCGCCCTGGTCACCGGCGCCTCGCGCGGCATCGGCGAAGCGATCGCCCACGGCCTGGCCGGTGCCGGCGCCGCGGTGGTGCTGACCGCCCGCAAGCAGGGCGACCTCGATGCCGTCGCCGCGGCGATCGCCGCGGCGGGCGGGCGCGCCCTGGCGGTGGCCGCCCACAGCGGCGACGAGGCCGCGGTCCGGGCCGCGGTGGCGGCCGGCGTCGAGGCCTTCGGCGGCCTCGACATCCTGGTCAACAACGCCGCGACCAATCCGCACTTCGGGCCCTTGCTGGCGGCCGACGACGCGGCCTGGGACAAGACCCTGGACACCAACGTCAAGGGCTACGTGCGCTGGGTGCGCGCGGCGCTGCCGGCGATGCGCGCGCGCGGCGGCGGCAAGGTGATCAACCTGTCCTCCATCCTCGGCCGTCGCGCTGCCCACGGCATGGGCGTGTACTGCGTCTCGAAGGCCGCGGTGCTGATGCTGACCCAGGCGCTGGCGATCGAGCTGGCCCCGGACCAGGTCCAGGTCAATGCCATCGCGCCGGGCTTCGTCCGGACCCGGTTCAGCGCCAGCCTGTGGGACGAGCCGCGCCGGGCGGCGGCCCTGGTCTCGCGCATTCCGCAGCGCCGCATCGCCGAGCCCGAGGCGATCGTCGGTGCGGCCCTGTACCTGGCCAGCCCGGCCGCAGACTTCTGTACCGGCGCGACGCTCGAGGTCGACGGTGGGCAGCTGGCCGGGGCCCTGGCGATCCCGGGATTCGCCGAGGCGGTGTCGGCGATGGCGGCAGGCGCGCCGTCCGCCACCGGCGACTGAGGCGCCGGCCGCGCTGACAGGTGTCATCGACGCCGGCTGACCTGGGAGGCTGCCGGCCCCCGTGCCTGGGGCGGACACTGGCTCCGCACTCACGGGAGCCCATCGATGGAACCGGTACTGGCCGAATTGCGCGGCATCCACAAGCGTTACGGCAGCACGATCGCCCTGACCGGCGTCGACCTCGAGCTTCGCCGCGGCGAGCTGCTGGTGCTGCTGGGCGGCAACGGCGCCGGCAAGACCACGGCGATCGGCATCCTGCTCGGGCTGCTGCGCGCCGATGCCGGCAGTGTGGCGCTGTGCGGCGGCAGTCCGGACCAGCGTGCCGCGCGGGCCCAGGTAGGGGCCATGCTGCAGACCGGCGGCGTGCCCGAGACGCTGCGCGTCGGTGAACTGCTCGACCTGTTCGGCAGCTATTACCCCGCGCCCTTGCCGGTCGCCGAGGCGGCGCGGATGGCCGGGGTCGGCGACCTGCTCGATCGTCCTTACCGGAAGCTGTCGGGCGGACAGCAGCGGCGCGTGCAGTTCGGCCTGGCCGTGGTCGGCCGCCCGGCGCTGCTGGTCCTCGACGAACCCACGGTGGGTCTGGACATCGAGGCCCGGCATGGATTCTGGGAGGGCCTGCGCGCCCTGGTCCGGGCCGGCACCGGCGTGCTGCTGACCACGCACTGGCTGGAAGAGGCGCAGGCCCTGGCCGACCGGGTCGCGGTGCTCGCGCGCGGCCGGGTGGTCGCAGTGGACACCCTGGCCGGCATGCAGGCCAGGGGCGGCGAACGCCGTGTGACCTGCCGCACCCGCCTGGCACCGACGCAGGTCGCGGCCTGGCCGGGCGTCAGCGAGGTCCGGACCGGCGACGACGGTTGTCTGGCCCTGATGGCCGCCGATGCCGAGGCGGTG
Organism: Lysobacterales bacterium; assembly: GCA_019634735.1. Lineage (NCBI taxonomy): Bacteria > Pseudomonadati > Pseudomonadota > Gammaproteobacteria > Lysobacterales > Lysobacterales bacterium. The sequence continues at coordinate 110,861 of JAHCAT010000010.1, forward strand.
GTGCGCAGGCTGCTGGAGCGCGACCCCGACCTGTCCGACCTCGAGGTCCGGCGCAGCGGTCTGGCAGAGAGATTTCTTGAACTCACTTCGGAGGCGGCATGAACATCCTGGCCGATGCCGTGGCGACGGCACCGCGCAACCCCTGGGCGCGCGAGATCCGCTACGAATTCCTGCGCCTGCTGCGCACACCGGGGTTCGCGCTGCCGACCCTGCTGTTCCCGCCGATGTTCTACGTGCTGTTCGCCCTGCTGTTGCCGATGGGCCGCAGCGGCAACTGGCAGGCAGCCCACTACCTGCTGGCCACCTACACGGTGTTCGGTGTGATGGCGCCCGGCCTGTTCGGCTTCGGGGCCACGGTGGCGGTCGAGCGCGAGCAGGGCTGGCTGCGCCTGAAGCGCGCCGCGCCGATGCCGGCCGGGGCCTGGCTGCTGGCCAAGGCGGTGATGGCGGTTGGCTTCGCCCTGCTGGTGTTCGCGATCATGGCGGCGCTGGCAGCCGGTGCCGGCGGCGTGCGCCTGCCGGCGAGCGCCTGGCTGGCGCTGGCGGCGGTCGCCGGCCTGGGCGTGCTGCCGTTCTGCGCCGCCGGCCTGTGGATCGGTCTGGTCGCCAGCGCCCAGGCGGCACCGGCCATCGTCAACCTGGTCTACCTGCCGATGGCCTTCCTGTCCGGACTGTGGTTCCCGTTGATGCTGCTGCCGGCGCCGGTGCAGGCGATGGCGCCTCTGTGGCCGGCGTATCATCTCGGCCAGCTGGCGCTGGCGGCGGTCGGGCAGGGCAGCAGCAGCGCCCCGGCGCTGCATGCGCTGGCACTGCTCGCCTTCGGCGGTGTGTTCGCCGGGCTGGCGGCCCGGGCGCTGCGCCGGGCGTGACAGGGCGCTGACAGGACCGGGAGACGGCAGTGGAAGCGCGAGAGAGGGCAGGGCGATGGCGGCAGACGGCGTGAAGTCACTCGGCTTGCGGCTGCGCGCGTGGCTCTTGCCGGCGGCGGTGGTGGAGACCCTGGGCTGGATGCCGATGCTCTGGCTGGCCTACCTGGGCTTCCTTTTCGTCCTGCCGGTGGCCACGGGCTTCGACGACACCCGCATGTGGCAGGCGACGGTGGCGACCGTGCCGCCGTTCCTGTGGCTGTACTTCCGCGCCTTCCGGCATCAGGGCTGGCCACTGCTGCCGTGGCTTCTGGCGATCGCCGCGCTGTCCTTCGTGCTGACACCGTTCAATCCGTTCGGCAACAGCTACCTGATCTACGCCGCGGCGTTCGCGCCGCTGCTGGGCTCGCTGGCCCGCGCCCTCGCCGTGCTCGGCGTCGTGCTGGCGCTGTACGCGCTGCAGGCCTGGTGGCTGGCCACCGGCTTGATCCCGCCGCTGATCGCCCTGCTGGTCGGCACCTCGGTGTGCCTGGCCAACCACTTCTACCTGGTCAAGCACCGCCAGGATGGCGAGCTGCGCCTCGGCCTGGAGGAGGTGCGGCGGCTGGCGGCGGTGGCCGAGCGCGAGCGCATCGGCCGCGACCTGCACGACCTGCTCGGCCATACGCTGTCGCTGATCGCCCTGAAGAGCGAGCTGGCCAGCCGTCTGCTGGCAAGCGACCCGGCTGCGGCGCAGGCGGAGGTGGCCCAGATCGAGCAGGTCGCGCGCGATGCCCTGGCCCAGGTGCGCCGCGCGGTGACCGGCATCCGCGCCGCCATGCTGCGACCGGAGCTGGCGTCGGCGCGCCTGCTGCTGGGCGGTGCGGGTGTCGAGCTGGACGAGCGACTCGACGACGGTCACGAGCTGCCGCCCGACATCGAGACCTGTCTGGCGCTGGTGCTGCGCGAGGCGGTCACCAACGTGCAGCGCCACGCGCGCGCCGCGCGTGTCGAAGTCAGGTTATGGCAAGCGGCCGGCGCAGTCGTGCTGGAGGTCGCGGACGACGGCCGGGGTGGCGCGCGCCGGCGCGGCAACGGTCTGGACGGCATGGTCGAACGGCTGGCCGCACTGGGCGGCAGCCTGGAGATGGACTCGCCCCCCGGGGGCGGCACCCGCCTGCGCGCGCGGGTGCCCTTGCCTGCGACCCTGGCGTCGTCGCTGGACGCCCAGCGGAGCGCGGCATGATCCGCTTCGTGCTGGCCGAGGACCAGGGAATGGTGCGCGGTGCCCTGGCGGCGCTGCTGCGCCTGGAGCCCGATCTCCAGCCGGTCGCCGAGGTGGCCGATGGCGAGGCTGCCTGGCGTGCGGTGCGCGAGCAGGCGCCCGATCTGCTGGTCACCGACATCGAGATGCCCGGGTTGACCGGCCTGGAGTTGGCCCAGCGCATCCAGCGCCACGCGCTGGCGACCCGGGTGGTGATCGTCACCACCTTCGCGCGTGCCGGCTACCTGCGCCGGGCCCTCGACGCCGGTGTCGCCGGCTACCTGCTCAAGGATGCCCCGGCCAGCCAGCTGGCCGAGGCGATGCGCCAGGTGCATCGTGGCGGCCGCGCCATCGACCCGCAGCTTGCGGTCGACGCCTGGGGGGAACCCGACCCGCTGACCGAGCGCGAGCGCCAGGTGCTGCGACTGGCCGGCGAGGGCCTGGGCGCCAACGACATCGCCGCCCGCTTGAACCTCAGCCACGGCACCGTCCGCAACTACCTGAGCGAGGCGATCGGCAAGCTCGGCGTCGGCAACCGCATCGAGGCCTACCGGCTGGCGCACCAGAAGGGCTGGCTCTAGCAGGTTGTTGAAAAACAGCCTGCTGGCGGCGGCCATGGATGGCCGCTCGGCGAAGCTGCGTAAGCAGTTGATTCGACGGGAGCCCGTCCGGACCTGCGCCGGACGGGCGACTTGAAAATCGACCAGGAAGGTCGTTTTTCAACAAGCTGATAGTCCGGATCCAACCCGGGGCCGCTGCTGCGGTCGCCGATGTCCGCGCGGGTGTACGGTCTGTGCCCGCAATCCGGATCGATGTCCCGTCGACTCCGGATCAGCTTTCCCAGCGGTTGGCCCGCACCGCGACGCGACCCCGACACCCGCGCTTGCGCGTCCCCCGACGAGCCGGCTGGCCGGATGTCTTCCCGGCGGCGCCCGACCGCGTCTCCTCGCTGCCGAAACGCATAAGGTGCGGGAAGCACGGGCCGGCCGTGAGCCCCGCGCGCGCCGTCCGCAGACCGCACGCTTCCCCCGGGACGCTCACGCGGGCATCATCGCCGCGCAATGAAGCGCACCGACTTCCATTTCGACCTGCCGCCGGCGCTGATCGCGCAGGCACCGCTGCTCGGGCGCAGCGATGCCCGCCTGCTGCACCTTCCCGCCGACGGCGACCTGGCCGATCGCGCGATCCGCGACCTGCCGGATCTGTTGTCGCCCGGCGACCTGCTGGTGTTCAACGACACCCGGGTGCTGCCGGCGCGGCTGCATGCCCGAAAGCGCACCGGCGGCGTTGCCGAGATCCTGGTCGAGCGCCTGCTCGGCGGTGCCGAGGTGCGCGCCCTGCTCGGCGTCAGCAAGAAGCCGCGGCCGGGCGACCGGCTCGATCTCGAGGACGGCAGCCAGGTCGAGGTGCTGGGCCGCGACGGCGCCTTCTTCCACCTGCGTTTCGCCGACGACCTGCCGCTGGCCGAGCGCCTCGAGCGCCTTGGCCACATGCCGCTGCCGCCCTACATCGCCCGGGACGACGACGCCGCCGACCGCGAGCGTTACCAGACGGTGTTCGCGCGCGCGCCCGGCGCGGTGGCGGCACCGACCGCCGGCCTGCATTTCGACCAGGCGCTGCTCGACGCCCTGCGCGAGCGCGGCGTCGAGACCGGCGCGATCACCCTGCACGTCGGCGCCGGCACCTTCCAGCCGGTGCGGGTCGACGACATCCGCGAGCACCGCATGCACAGCGAGTGGCTGGAGGTCGACGCCGCGCTGTGCGAGCGGATCGCCGCCACCCGTGCCCGCGGCGGCCGCGTCGTCGCCGTGGGGACCACCGTGGTACGGGCGCTGGAGTCGGCCCGCCAGGGCGGTCCGGCACCGCGACCCTTCGCCGGCGAGACCACCATCTTCATCCACCCGGGCTACCGTTTCGCCAGCGTCGACCTGCTGCTCACCAACTTCCACCTGCCCGAGTCGACCCTGCTGATGCTGGTCAGCGCCTTCGCCGGCCGCGAGCGGGTCCTGGCGGCCTATGGTCACGCCGTCCGCCAGCGCTATCGCTTCTTCTCCTACGGCGATGCCATGCTGGTGGCGCACCTGCCGACCAGCTGAGCCCACCATGGCCGAGATCCGCATCCTCAGCGGCACCGAAGTGACGCCCCACCTGGACGACCTGGCGCGCCTTCGGATCGCCGTGTTCCGCGACTTCCCCTATCTTTACGACGGCGACCCGGCCTACGAGCGGACCTACCTGTCCACCTATGCCGGCAACCCGGGCAGCGTGTTCGTGCTCGCCCTCGACGAGGGTGCCGTGGTCGGGGCCGCCACCGGGGTGCCGATGGCCGGCGAGCCGGAGACGGTGCAGGGGCCGTGGCGCCAGGCCGGCATCGACCCGGCCACGGTGTTCTACTTCGGCGAGTCGGTGCTGCTGCCGCGCTGGCGCGGGCAGGGCATCGGCCATGCCTTCTTCGATGCCCGGCAGGCCCATGCCCGGGCGCTGGGCGGTTTCCGCCTGACCTGCTTCTGCGCGGTCGAGCGTCCGGCCGACCATCCTCTGCGGCCGCCCGGCTGGCGTCCCCTGGACGGCTTCTGGCAGTCGCGCGGCTACCGCCGCCACGACGACCTCGCCTGCACCCTGCACTGGCGCGAAGTCGGTTCGGATGCGGAGACGCCGCACCGTCTTGCGTTCTGGTCACGGCCCGAGGCCTGACCGGGGTCTCGCACAGGGCAATCGCCTGCGCCGCAGGCGCAGGGCTCGCCCCAGCTCGGTCCAGAATGCGGGGCAGGGAACCTTTCCCCGGCGTTCACCGGTCGTCTGCTGACATGGTCGCCATGTCATTCGACAGCGCCGCTGCCAGTCTGCCCCACGTGTTGCCTTCACACCTGGCCGAGCGGGTGAGGCAGATCAACCCCGGCCCGCTGCGGGGCGGGGGCGAGTTCGTGCTGCTGTGGCTGCACCATGCCTGTCGCGACCACGACAATCCGGCACTGGATGTCGCCCTGCACCTGGCCGCCGACCTCGACAGGCCGGTACTCGCCTACCAGGGCCTGGGCAGCGGTCACCGCCACGACAACGACCGCCACCATGCCTTCATCCTGCAGGGCGCGCGCGCCCTGGCGCCGGCGCTGGCCCGTCGCGGCGTCAGGTCGGTGTTCTGGCTGCCGATGACGGAGCCCGATGGCGGCGTCGAGGCGGGGCCGGCGCGGTCGCCCCTGGCCGCGCTGGTCCGCCGTGCCTGCGTGGTGGTCACCGACGACATGCCGGCGCCGCCCTGGCCGCGCTGGCTGTCCGGACTGGCGGCGCGGGTGCCGACGCCGCTGCTGGCGGTGGACAGCGCCTGCATCGTGCCGATGGCGCTCAGCCGGACGCCGCCGCAGCGCGCCTTCGCGTTTCGGGAGCGGCTCTGGCACGAGCTGCAGGCGCGCCTCGACGGCGACTGGCCCGCCGCGCCCGACGCCTCGCCGTTCACCGGCGACCCGGGGTTCGCGCCGTTCGACCTCGCAGGCGACCTGGCCCGGGCCATCGGTCGCTGCCGGATCGACCACCAGGTGGCGCCGGTGGCGCACACGCCGGGCGGCAGCGAAGCCGGCTACCGTCGCTGGCAGGCATTCCGCGCGTCCGGACTGGCCGACTACCACCGACTGCGCAACGACGCAGCCGTGGCGTTTCCCCAGGGCGTTTCCAGGTTGTCCGCCTACCTGCACCACGGCATGGTGTCCGCGCGCCGGATCGCCCGCGAGGCCCGTGAGGCCGGCGGTGCCGGGGCGGCGAAGTTCCTGGACGAGCTGTGGACCTGGCGCGAACTCGCCTGGCACTGGTGCGCCCGGGTGGATGATCCGGGCACGCTGGATGCGCTGCCGGACTGGGCCCGCGACACCCTGCGCGCCCACACCGACGACCCCCGGCCGGCGTGGCGCGACCTCGATGCCCTCAGCTCGGGACGCAGCGGTGTGGCGTTGTGGGACCTGGCGCAACGCAGCCTGGTGCGTCATGGCGAGCTGCACAACAACCTGCGGATGAGCTGGGGCAAGGTCCTGGCCGGCTGGTCGAGGAATCCGGCGCAGGCCCTGGCGCGCCTGCTGGAACTCAACCACCGGTTCGCACTGGATGGCAGCGACCCAGCCTCGTACGGCGGCCTGCTCTGGTGCCTGGGGCTGTTCGACCGCCCGTTTCCACCGGCACGGCCGGTCACCGGTACGGTGCGGCAGCGTTCGCTCGCGGCGCACGGCGCGCGCCTCGACCTGCCGGCCTGCGCCCGTCGTGTCGACCTGCCGTCGACCGGCAGGGCCCGCAACGTGGCCATCATCGGCGGCGGCATCGCCGGCGCCGCCGCCGCCCGCGTCCTTGCCGATGCCGGTCATAGGGTCTGCGTGCTGGAGAAGTCGCGCGGCGCGGGCGGACGCATGGCGACCCGTCGCGAGGCGGGTCTGGCCTTCGATCACGGCGCCCAGTTCATCACCGTGCGCGATCCGCGCTTCCGCGCCCAGGCAAGGCGCTGGCGCGAGGCGGGACTGCTGGTGCCGTGGCGGCCGCGATCGGCGGGACCCGACGAGGGCCGCGAGCGACTGCTGGCGGTGCCCGCCATGAACGCGCTCGCCGCCCACCTGCTGACCGGCATCGAGTTGCGCACCTCGACGACGGTAGGCAGCCTGTCGCGGCACCCGGACGGCTGGCGGGTCATGGGTGCGGAGGGCGGCGAGCTGGCGTGCGCGGACGCGGTTGTGGTCACCGCGCCCGCACCGCAGTCCGCCAGCCTGCTGCGCGAGCCGGCTCCGGCCCTTGCCGCCCTGCTCGACGAGGTGGGCTACGAACCCTGCTGGGCCGCCCTGCTTTGCCTGGAAGCGCCGGTGCCGGACGTCGAACTCCTGCGCGGCGGCCCGGATGCGCCGCTGGCGCTGGCCAGCGCCATGGCCAGTCGCGCCGGTCGCCCCCAGGCCCCGGCCTGGGTCGTGCATGCCGGTGCCGGCTGGTCGCGCCGCCACCTGGAGGCGACTCCAGAGCAGGTGCTTCCCGTGCTGGTCGATGCCTTCCTGGCCGCCGCCGGCCTTCCCGCCAGTGCGGTCCGCTCGGCCAGTGCCCATCGCTGGCGCTACGCGCTGTGCAGCTCACCGCTGCAGCGGCCGATGCTGCACGATGCCGGACTCGGGCTTGCGGTCGCCGGGGATGGCCTGCTGGGCGGCCGCGTGGAATCGGCGTGGCTCAGCGGCGTGGCGGCGGCAGCTGCGCTGCTGCGGCACTGGCACCTGGACGAGAGCGGTGCACCGGCGGCGTGAGCGGCTGTCGCGACGGCGACGCCGGCCGGCGACAGGTTGCCTGGCCAGGGGTGGCACCGGCGCCCTGGCGGGTGGCGAAAGCGACCGTGGGCGGGCGCATGGCAAAGCTGTCATCTTGCTGTAACTTTCCGGCCATCATGCGTACACCGCACGCGGCTAGCGTGCAGCAAACCGGCCGGTCCCCATGCACGTCTGCCTCGTCACCGAAACCTACCCGCCCGAGGTCAATGGCGTCGCCCTGACGTTGCAGACGCTCGCCCGCGGCCTGCAGGCGCAGGGTCACGCGGTCAGCCTGGTCAGGCCGCGACAGCCCGGCACCGACGGTCTGTCCGAGTTTCCCGAACTGCTGGTGACCGGTGCGCGCCTGCCGCGCTACCCGGACCTGCGTTTCGGGCTGCCGTCGCCGCGTCGGGTGCGGGCCTTCTGGCGGCAGCATCGCCCCGATGTCGTCTACGCGGCCACCGAAGGCCCGCTGGGCTGGACCTGCCTGCGCGCCGCGCGCGAGATCGGCGCGCCTGTTGCGACCGGCTTCCATACCCGCTTCGACGACTATTTCGGGCACTACGGCCTGCGCCTGCTGACACCGCTCGCGTTCGCCTGGCTGCGTCGCTTCCACAACCTGGCGCACGCAACCTACGTGCCGACCCGGGAGCTGGCCGACTCGCTGTCGGCACGGGGCATCCGCAACGTGCATCTGCTGCAGCGCTCGGTCGACGTGCAGCGTTTCGATCCGGCGCACCGGAATCCGGCGCTGCGCGAGCGCTGGGGCCTGGCGCCCGACGGGCTGGCGGTGCTCTACGTCGGTCGCATCGCGCCGGAAAAGAACCTGGCCCTGGCTGTGCGCGCCTTCCGTGCGCTGCAGGCACAGCGCCCCGATGCCCGTTTCGTGTGGGTCGGCGATGGTCCGGCACGCGCCAGGCTGGCGCAGGACAATCCGGATTTCGTGTTCGCGGGCGTGCAGCGCGGCGATGACCTGGCGCGGCACTACGCCAGCGGCGACCTGTTCGTGTTCCCCAGCCTGACCGAGACCTTCGGCAACGTGACCCTGGAGGCGATGGCCAGCGGTGTGGCGACGGTCGCCTACGACTATGGCGCCGCCCACGAGCACATCGACGCACCGGAACTGGGCTGCGCGGTGCCCTGTGGCGACGAGGCGGGGTTCATCGCCGCCGCGGTCGCTCTGGCCGGGGACGATCGTCACCGCAAGGCGATCGGGGCCGCCGCCCGTACCGCGCTGTCGGGCCGCGCTGGCGCCGGCGTCGCCGCGCGCTTCGCCGACTTGCTTCATGATCTGCACACACGGCACGCCGCATGAACCAGGCCACCTCGGTGAAACCCGCGCAGCTCCCTGAACCGCCCACCGGCGAATTGCGCCTGACCCTGGCGGTCAACCGCTGGGGCGCCTACCGGCCCGTGCTGATGCTGTTCCGCACGGTCAGCCGGCTGGGCGACGGCGTGTTCTGGTACTCGCTGATGGCCGTGATCGCCGTGCTGGGCGGCACCCAGGGCCTGCGTGCGGCGCTGCACATGGGCCTTACCGCGTTGTTCGTGGCCGCGCTGTACAGGGCGATGAAGGGCGTGGTGCGCCGGCCGCGGCCGTTTCGCCGGCATGGCGACATCGTCGCCCGCGTGCGTCCGCTGGACGAGTTCAGTTTCCCTTCCGGTCACACCCTGCATGCGGTGACCTTCACCCTGGTGGCGCTGGCCTATTACCCGTTCCTGGCCTGGCTGCTGGTGCCGTTCGCCCTGCTGGTCGCGGCATCGCGGGTGGTGCTTGGCGTTCACTATCCGTCCGACGTGCTCGCCGCGGTGGCGCTGGGCGCGGCGATCGCCGCCGGTTCGCTGTCGCTGGCGCCGGTGCTGGCGGGTTGAGCCCGGGTCGCGGATCGCCCGTTGCGCAGCGCCCCATCGGCAGGGCCCGGGTCCGTTCGCGTCGCACGGTCGTTCTCGGAAAGGCCACAGGTCCCGGCCGACCACCGGTCGCGCGGCGACGGCGGTCAGGCGCGCTCCGCGTCAGGCGATCTCCAGTCGGAAACCCAGCGCCTTGACGTGCTTGCGTTCCTGGTTGAGGTCGAGCGCCGTCAAGGGATGACCCTCCAGCCAGCGACGGGGCAGGTCCAGGCGCAGAAGGCGATCGTCGACCGACAGCTTCAGCTTCGGCATCGGCTCGGCGCTGCGTGGCCGGTGCAGCAGGGCCGCCAGGCGCAGCAGAAGGGTCAGGCGCACGGCCGGATAGAACAGGCGTTCGGGCAGGGCCTGCAGGTCGTCGACCGGAATCGCGCGGCGATGGCAACGGACCAGCAGGGCCAGGACCTCCTGTTCGCCCCGGGTGAAGCCGGGCAGGTCGGAGTGGGCAAGCAGGTAGGCGCCGTGGACGTGGTGCGAGCTGTGCGCGATCGCCAGCCCGACCTCGTGCACGCGGGCCGCCCAGGCCAGCCAATCGTGCTCGGCCTCACCCAGATGCCAGGCCGGGGCCACGTCGTCGAACAGGGTCAGCGCGGTGGCCTCGACGCGCTCGGCCTGGCCGGCATCGACGCTGAACCGCTGCGCCAGAGCGTCGATGGTGGCCTGGCGCGGATCGCGGTGCTGGGCGCGGCCGAGCAGGTCGTGCAGCACGCCTTCGCGCATCGCCGTCTCGCAGATCTGCATGCGGTCGATGCCGAGCACTTCGAACGCCGCTTCCAGCACCACCAGGCCGCCGGCGAACACCGGCCGGCGGTCGGCGCTCAGCCCCTCGAGCTGCACCGCGTCCACGGTCTCGAAGGCGAGCAGGGCGTCGCGGATCGATGCCAGCGTTTCGGGGGTCAGGCCGCGGTCGTACCAGCCGTTGGCGCGGGCGACCTTACCGGCCGCCTTGATGGTTCCGGACGAGCCGATCACATCGTTCCAGCCGCGCATCAGGTAGTCGGCGGCGAACTGCTGCAACTCGGCGGAGATCTCGGTGATCGCCGCACGCCAGCGCTTGCGGCCGAGCCGGCCGTCGCCGAAGAAGTGCCGGCTGGAGGCGACGCAGCCCATCTGCAGGCTCTCGGTTTCCAGGGCCCGGTCGCCCTCGCCGATGATGAACTCGGTGGAGCCGCCGCCGATGTCGATGACCAGGCGTCGCCGACCGGTCTCGCGGATACCCTGGATCACGCCCTGGTAGATCAGGCGCGCCTCCTCGCGGCCGGAGACGATCTCGATCGGATGGCCCAGGGCCTCCTCGGCGGCGGTCTGGAACGCCCGCGGCGAGCGCATCTGGCGAAAGGTGTTGGTGGCCACCGCGCGGACCCGCTCCGAAGGCAGGGCACGCAGGCGCTGGCCGAAGCGCGCCAGGCAGGCCAGCGCGCGTTCCCGCTTGACCGGGTCGAGGCTGCCGTCCGGGGTCAGGCCGGCGGCCAGCCGGACCGGCTCGCGCAGGCTGTCGATCACCTTGAGCTGGCCGAGGTTGTGGCGGGCGACGATCAGGTGGAAGCTGTTCGATCCCAGGTCCACCGCCGCCAGCAGCTCGCCGTCGAGGAGGGGGGCGCGGGCGGACGGGCTGCGGTTCGGCATGGTCGGCATCCACTCGGGGCGGCGCCAGTCTAACCAGCGCGCCCGGCGCGCGGGTGACAGGCCCGCGGATCCGCAAACGTGACCGGCGCCACCGGACACCGTGACGGCAGCCACGCAAGCAAGGTCACGAGTGTGACGATTGCGCACACAAGCCGCCCGACGCGCGCCAGCCGCGCGATACTTGCCCGATGCCTTCCGCCTTCCGCCCGCCGTCTTCCCGGCCATGACCGACGCCGATCATCCGGCGCGTCGCGCGGCCGAGCTGCGCGCGCTGATCCAGGACCACGACTACCGCTATCACGTGCTCGATGCGCCGACCGTTCCGGACAGCGAGTACGACCGCCTGCTGCGCGAGCTCGAAGCGCTGGAGCAGGCGCACCCGGCGCTGGCGAGCCCCGATTCCCCGACCCGCCGCGTCGGCGCCCGGCCGGACCGCGGTTTTGCCACCGTGCGCCACGCCATGCCCATGCTGTCGCTGGCGAATGCTTTCGAGGACCCTCTGGCGCCCGACGAGGCGGGACGTTTTCGCGAGGTCGCCGAATTCGTCCGGCGCATCGAGGACGCCCTCGGCGTGCGCGAACCGGCGTTCTCCGTGGAACCCAAGCTCGACGGCCTCGCGGTCAGCCTGCGCTACGAGGATGGCCTGCTGGTCCGTGGCGCCACCCGCGGCGACGGCGAAACCGGCGAGGAGGTGACCGCCAACCTGCGCACGATCCGGTCCGTGCCCCTGCGCCTGCGCGGCGAGGGCTGGCCGCCGGTGCTCGAGGTGCGCGGCGAGGTGTTCATGCGGCGCGCCGATTTCCTTGCGTTCAACGACGCCGCGATGAGCCGCGGCGAGAAGCCGCTGGCCAATCCCCGCAATGGCGCCGCCGGCTCGCTGCGCCAGCTCGATCCGGCGGTGACCGCCGGTCGGCCGCTCAGCTTCTACGCCTACGGCACCGGCGTGGTCGAAGGTGCCGCTCTGCCGCCGCTGCACTCGCGCACGCTCGCCTGTCTGCGCGACTGGGGCCTGCCGGTGGCGCCGGAAGTCGGCACCGCCACCGGCCTGCAGGGGCTGCTGGCCTATTACCGGCGCATCGGTGCGCTACGCGATGCGCTGCCGTACGACATCGACGGCGTGGTCTACAAGCTCGATGCCTACGATCAGCAGCGCGTGCTCGGCTTCGTGTCGCGGGCACCGCGCTGGGCGCTTGCGCACAAGTATCCGGCGCAGGAGGAGACCACCACGGTCGAGGCCATCGAGGTGCAGATCGGCCGCACCGGCGTGGCCACGCCGGTGGCGCGGCTGGCGCCAGTGCACGTTGCCGGCGTCACCGTCACCAACGCCACCCTGCACAATGCCGACCAGGTCGCCCGGCTGGATGTCCGGGTCGGCGATACCGTCATCGTCCGCCGCGCCGGCGACGTCATCCCGGAAGTGGTCCAGGTGGTCGCCGATCGCCGGGGGTCCGGCAGCGCGCCCTGGACCATGCCCGCGAGCTGCCCGGTCTGCGATTCGGTGCTGGTCCGCCAGGACGGCGAGGTCGCGTGGCGCTGCTCGGGTGGCCTGTACTGCCCGGCGCAGCGCAAGGAGGCGCTGCGCCACTTCGCCTCGCGCCGGGCCATGGATATCGAGGGCCTGGGCGAACGCTTCATCGATTCCCTGGTCGAGTTCGGCTATGTGCGCACCCCGGCCGACCTGTACCGGCTGCGCGTCGAGGACCTGCTGGAGATGAAGCAGCGGGCCGACGAACGCGACGGCACCGTGCCGGAGACCGTCAAGGCAGGCAAGGTCGCCAGCAAGTGGGCGGAGAACCTGGTGGCCGCCATCGCGGCGACGCGCATGGCGCGGCTGGACCGGTTCCTGTTCGCGCTGGGCATCCTGCAGACCGGTGAGGAGACCGCCCGGGCGCTGGCCCGCGCCTTCGGCGACCTCGGCGAGATCCGGGACGCGGACGCCCTGGTGCTGATCGCGGTGCCCGACGTCGGTCCGAAGGTCGCCGAGTCGATCGCCACCTTTTTCGCCCAGCCCCATAACGAAGAAGTGATCGACGCGCTGCTTGCCGCCGGCGTGGCCATAGGCGACGGCCATGCGCCGGACTCCGCGTTCGCGGCGGGCCTGTCGCCTGGTGCGCTGCTGGTCGCCGCCAAGCGCCTGGGCGCGCCGCTCGACGGCGTCGGCGAGGAGTCCCTGCAGCGCATCGGCGCTGCGCTGTCCTCGCTTACCGACCTTGAAGGGCTCGACGCCGGCCGTCTGGCGCTGGCCTGCGATGTGCCCGGATCCCGTGTCGAGGCGGTGCAGGACCTTCTGGCCCAGCGCCCCGACTGGCGCGCCCGCCTGTTCGCCTCGGCCGACCAGGCCGCACGTCTTCAGGCCCGGGCGCCGGAGGGCGCTGACCAGGCGCTGCCCCTGGCCGGTCAGACCGCGGTGCTGACCGGCACCCTCGCGACCCTGACCCGGGACGAGGCAAAGGCGCGGTTGCAGGCGCTGGGCGCCAAGGTGGCAGGCAGCGTGTCGGCCCGGACCACGTTCGTGGTCGCGGGTGAGGCGGCCGGCAGCAAGCTGGACAAGGCGCGCGCCCTGGGTGTGGAGATCATCGACGAGGCCGCTTTCCGGGTCCTGCTGAATCGCCATGGATGACGGCCTGACCCGGGCGCTGCGCCTGCGCGCCAAGCTGTACGCGCTGATCCGCGCGTTCTTCGCGGAGCGTGCCGTGCTCGAGGTCGATACCCCGGTGCTCGGCCAGGGCGCCAACACCGATGCCAACATCGACAGCTTCGACACCGGCTTCAGTGGTCCCGCCGGGGCGGGCACGCGACGACGCTTCCTGCGCACCTCGCCGGAGTTCTGGCACAAGCGGCTGCTGGCGCAGGGGCTGGGCGACTGCTATGAGCTGGGCAAGGTGTTCCGCAACGGCGAGTACGGGCGGCGCCACAACCCGGAATTCACCCTGCTGGAGTGGTACCGGGTGGGCTGGGACACGCAGCGGCTGATGGCCGAGGTCGAGGCCCTTGTGCGGGCTGCGTTCGCGTTCGCCGGACGCTCTGCCGGGCCCGCCGAGCGGTTGAGCTACCGTGAACTGTTCATGCGCCACCTGGCGACCGATCCGCTGACCGCCAGCGACGACGAGCTGCGGCGGCTCGCCGCGGGCGTCTGGGTGGACGTCGGGCGCCTCGACCGCGACAGCGTGCTCGACGTGCTGATGACGCACCGTATCGAGCCGGCCCTGCCGCCGCATGGCATGACCTTCGTCTACGAGTATCCGGCCAGCCAGGCGGCGCTGGCCCGGCTCAAGCGGGACCTCGACGGAGAGCAGGTCGCCGAGCGTTTCGAGCTGTACGTCGGCCAGCTCGAGCTGGCCAACGGCTTCCATGAGCTCGCCGACTCCCAGGAGCAACTCGGTCGCTTCGAGGCGGACAATCGCCTCCGGGTCGCGCGCGGTGGCGAGGCCTTGCCCATGGACCGCCACCTGCTGGCGGCGCTCGAGGACGGCCTGCCGCAGTGCAGCGGCGTGGCGTTGGGCGTCGACCGCCTGCTCATGGCCATGATCGAGGCGCAGGACCTGCGCGAAGTGCTGGCCTTCCCGTTCCCCGACGCCTGAGGCTCCGGGGTGCCGCCGAGCACCACTGGCGCGGCCGCGAGCCACTGCGGCACGACTCGGGTGCCGGGTGACGCCGAAACGGCAAGTTCCGCCGCGCAGCCCTGCCGATTGCGGCAGATTTCCCGCGGATATACCGTTTACCCTGATGAGCCGCCTGCCATCGGCGCCGGCAGCCGTCAGATGGGGAGACCGTCATGCACAACCATCCGCTTTCCGGCAGGCGCGGCCCGCGCGCCGCACTGTTCGGCATTTCGCTCGCCGCCCTTGGGACCCTGATCGCCGGGGCGGCGCCTCCGGGTGCCGCCCCGTCTGGGGCGCCGGAGGTTGGCATGGCCGCCGTGGTCGAGCCTGCCGGCAGCACCGGCCCTGCCATCTACATCGTCCAGCTCGCCGATGCGCCCGCCGCCACCTACGACGGCGGCAAGCCGGGCCTGGCCGCCACGGCGCCCCGGGCCACGGGCGCGCGCAAGCTGCGTTCCGACGATCCTGCCGTGCTGGCGTATGCGGCGCACCTGTCGGCTGTGCAGGACGCCCTGCTGTCCCGGATCGGCGAGCGCCTTGGCGCACAGCCGGTGGAGCGCTTCCGGTACCAGCATGCCTACAACGGCATCGCCCTCGACCTGACGCCGGAACAGGCGCGCCAGGTCGCTACCCTGGACGGTGTCACCCAGGTGTTTCGCGACATCGAGCACTGGCCGGACACCGACACCGGTCCGGCCTTCATCGGCGCGCCGGCGATCTGGAACCATCCGTCGCTGGCGACCCGTGGCGAAGGCATCATCGTCGGCATCCTCGATACCGGCATCAACCACGACCATCCGGCCTTCGCGGCGGTGAGCGGCGACGGCTACTCGCACACCAACCCGTTCGGGCCCGGCGTCTACCGGGGCTTCTGTGTCGCCAACCCGTCGTTCTGCAACAGCAAGCTGGTCGGCGCCTGGGCGCTGCATCCGTCCTCGAGCAATCCGGAGGACAACAACGGCCACGGCAGCCACACCGCCAGCACGGCGGCCGGCAACGTCCTGGCCAATCCGCAGTTCGTGGCGCCGACGGCGACCTTCTCCTTCGCGGGCGCCAGCGGTGTGGCGCCGCGCGCCAACCTGATCGCCTACCAGGTGTGTTTCCCGAGCTGTCCGACCTCGGCGACCACGGCGGCGGTCAACCAGGCGGTGATCGACGGCGTCGACGTCATCAACTACTCGATCAGCGGCGGTACCAGTCCGTGGGTCGAGACCACTGCGGTCGCCTTCCGCAACGCCGTCGCCGCGGGCGTGGTGGTGGCCACGTCGGCCGGCAATGCCGGTCCAGGCGCCGGAACGGTGGGCCACCAGGCCCCCTGGGTGATGACGGTCGCGGCGGGTACCCACGACCGCGCCGTGCAGGCCAGACTCACCGGCCTGAGCGGATCCGCCGGCAGCCATCCCGACATCGACGGCGAGGGTGCCAACATCGGCATCGGCGCCCGGCCGATGGTCTACGCCGGCAATCCGCCCTGGAACAATCCCCTGTGCAACCCCTTCCCGGCGGGCAGCTTCACCGGCCAGATGGTGGTCTGCGACCGCGGTGTGATCGGCCGCGTGCTCAAGGGGCAGCATGTCCTCGACGCTGGCGGCAGTGCCATGGTGCTGGCCAACGATGCGCCCAGTGCCGCCAGCCTGAATGCCGACGGCCATGTGCTGCCGGCGGTGCACATCAGCCATGCCGACGGCATCGCGCTGAAGGCCTGGATGCAGTCCGGCAGCGGGCACACCGGGGCGATCGCTGGCGGCGTGATCGACTATGGCGACCATGGCGACCGGATGGCCTCGTTCAGTTCGCGCGGTCCGGCCGGTGGCGCCGTCGCCGCCCTGCGCAACACCATCAAGCCCGACCTGACCGGGCCAGGTCTGAACATCCTGGCCGCCTACCACACGGCTGGCAGTCCGCCACCGCCTGAGTTCAACATCATCAGCGGGACCTCGATGTCGAGCCCGCATGCGGCCGGTGCCGCCGCCCTCATGGTCGCCCTGCGACCGACCTGGACGCCGACCGAGATCAAGTCGGCCCTGGTCACCACCAGCGCCCCGGTGCTGGTCCAGGAGGATGCCAGCACCCCGGCAACACCGTTCGACCAGGGTGCCGGCGGCCTCGATCTCGCCGCTGCCGCCAACGCGGGTCTGGTGATGGACATCGCGACCGCTGCCTATGTCGCCGCAAACCCGGCCACCGGCGGCCAGCCCGGCCTGCTCAACCTGCCCAACCTCGCCAGCGACCAGTGCAACGGCACGTGCAGCTGGACCCGGACGGTGCGCAGCACCTCGAGCCAGTCGCAGCAGTGGCAGGCGGACGTCATCGCCGCCGGCGGCGGCCTCACCGGCACCGTGACGCCGGCCAGCTTCACGCTTGCCGCCGGCGCCAGCCAGACCTTGCAGATCGAGGTGAATGCAGCGGGTCTGGCGGTCGGGCCCTGGCATTTCGGGCGGGTCGAACTGGTGGCGATGGGCGCCGGGGCGCCGGCGACCGCGCAGATGCCTGTGGCCATCGTGCTGACCGACCGGATCTTCGGCAACGGATTCCAGATCGGCAATTGATCCGGATTCGGCGCGCGCCCGTCCCCGACGGGCGAAGCGCCGGAGGCGGCCGGGCAGGGAAGCTGCCCGGCCGCAGACCGGTCGCACGTGGGTGCCCTGGCCGGTGCGTCGGCGTCCTTTCCAGCGCGGTTGACCCACGGCACAGGCGCTCGCCTTCGCTGATCCGGGGGTGCCGATCGCCACGCCGCCAGGGGCCGCCGCTGGCGGTCAGTCGTCCAGCCAGTCCGTTGCGAGCTGCCGTCCCCAGTCGTCGAGGCGGTCCAGCACCGCCTGGTCGGGCCCGGCCTCCCGGGTCGATCGCAAGTGGGCGATCCGCGCGTGGAAATCGTCCAGCCCGAAGCTCGACAGCGGGTGCAGCCCGCGCAGCCGGGCCGCCACGAAGCCGCGCCATTGCCCGCGTTCGGCGGCCCCCAGGGTCTGCGGAAAATGACGGCCGCGGTAGCGCCAGAGAAGCTCGCGATGGCGCTCCTGCTCGAAGCCCGGCGCCAGGGCGGCCAGTCCGGCGGGCGGCGTGCTGCGCACGGCATCCAGGCGCGCGCGTTCTGTGCGGCTAGGGAAGCCCCCCCTGTACAGCGACAATTCGGCATCGGCGGCGGGCGCCGCGTCGGCGGCGCGGGTCATCAGCGCTGCCAGCTTCTCGCGGATGCCGGGGGCCGCCAGCAGCTGGTGCCGATGGCGTTCGCAGCGATCTGGATCGAGGCCGATCCTGGCCAGGTCGACACCCGCCAGCACCGAGACCGGCGCCAGCATCGGACAGCGGTTGCCGTACACGGTCTTCACCGCCGGACGGTCGATGCCCTCGGGCAGGTCGGCGCGCGGCGTGTACAGACGGTCGCGCAGTTCGTCCAGCCCGACCTCGATCAACGGCGCGGGATCGGCCATCAGATCGACGACGTGCACGCCGTGCTCGCTGTCGGCACTCGGGGCGATCGGCAATACCAGGGCGGTGCAGCCGCGCTCCGCACCGTACTTTTCGGAGGCATGCAGCACCGGCGTCCCCTGGCGCCAGTCGAGCAGTTCCCGCACGCGCTGCTTGTCGCGCAGGCCCAGCGCGAACTGCCACAGGCGCGGCTGGCGGTCGCGCAGCAGGCGGGCCAGGCCGATGGTCGCCTCGACGTCGCTGAGCGCGTCGTGGGCGCGGGCCTGGTCCAGGCGATTGGCGCGGGCCAGATGCTCGAGACGGAAGCTGGGTCGGCCATCGTCGCGCAGCGGCCATTCGATGCCCTCCGGACGCAGTGCGTGGCACAGGCGGGCCAGGTCGATCAGGTCGAACCGCGAATTGCCGTCCCACCACTCCCGGGCATAGGGATCGTGGAAGTTGCGCCAGAGCAGGTGGCGGGTGAAGGCGTCGTCGAACCGGATGGTGTTGTAGCCAAGTGCGCAGGTGCCGGGCCGGGCCAGGGTCTCATGGACGCGCGCGGCGAATTTCGGTTCGGGCAGTCCGCCCGCCAGCAGGTCCTGGGGCGTGATGCCGGTGACCAGGCAGGCGTCGGGATGCGGCAGACGGTCCCGGACCGGCTGGCAGGTGAGGTTGATGGTTTCGCCGACCGGTTCGAGATTCGTGTCGGTGCGGATGGCGGCGAACTGGGCGATGCCGTCGCGCGCCGGATCGGCGCCGAAGGTCTCGTAGTCGTGGAACAGGAAGCTGGCGGTCATGGCGCCCGGACACGACGACTGCACCGGGAATCAGGGAGCCGGGTCACAGCCCCGCCACTTCGCCGGGATCGGGCACCAGATGCAGCCGGCGACGCGTCGCCTGGGCCGCCGTGCTGGCATCCGGATCGCTGGAGGACAGGTGCGCCAGCATCAGGGCAAGTTCCGCGGGCGAACGGCTGACGCCGCGTTCCCAGGCCGAGGCGAGCTCCGGTTCCAGGGTGCGCAGCTGGTCGAGGTGACCCTGCCCGGCAGCCACCGCGGGGAGCAGCGGTTGCATCTGGTCGCGTTCGCTGCGCGCCAGGTCGGCGGGCACGCGCAAAGCCAGCAGCTGCTGGTAGAGGGCTTCGGGCAGGCGCTCCAGCAAGGTGGACCAGGGTTCCGCGGCGAGCACCAGCGGCAGGCGGCCGTGCTCGCTGACCGCCAGCACCAGGCGGGCCGGACGCAGCAGGACCAGGGTGGCTGTCCATGCGCCCAGATGGTTCTCGCTGGCGACCGCAGGCTGGGGCACCGCGTCCAGGCTGTCGAGCAGGGCACGTGTGCAGTACAACGTGGTCATGGCGATCGCTCCGCAATGCGCCAGACTAGCAGCCCGTGCCCGCGGTCGGCGGCCCACCGACGGTCGCCGGCGGGGTCGGTCCCGGCCGGGGCGTCCAGTGCAGCGCGCTGGCGGCTACTGACAGATCCGGGTGCCGATCGGGGTCACGCAGCGGCGGCCGTCCGGTCCCAGGTTGAAATCGAAGATCTGCCGGTGACGGGCGCCCGACGCGGCGCCGTCTGGAACCTCGAAACGCCACCGCTGGAAAGCCTCCAGTGCGGCCTGCTCGAAGGCCGCGCTGGCCTGCGCGCCGCCGATGACCCGGACCGAGACCGGCTGGCCCCGATCGTCGATCGAATAGGCGAGCTCCACGCTGCCTTCCAGGCCCTGCAGACGGGCGGCCCGCGGATAGGTAGGCTGCACGCGGCGCAGCACCCGCGGCAATGGCGCAGCCGTGGCCGGCTCGGCGCGGGCGGGCGCCGTCGGTGCCGCGGCGAGGATTGCCGGCGCCGCTGCCAGCGGTTCCGGGTCAGGCCTGGACAGCGCCATTGCCTCGGGTGGCGCCGGAACGGCCAGCGCTGCGGGTGGCGCCTCGATGGCTGCCGCCGGGGGAGATTCCGGCCGCGTGCCGGTTGTCGCCTGGACCGCCTGGATCGAGGTCCCGGCGGGCGGCAGCGCGGCCAGCGACGGCGCCAGCGGCTGCGGTCGGGGCAGGGCCCCCGGCATGATCGTCAGCGGCGCCGGCGCCTCGGCGGGCGCCAGCACGCGATACAGGGCCACGAAATCAGGACGGGCCAGGTCGCGGGCGGGATCGGTGCCCAGCAGGTTGACGCCGGCCAGGGCGGTGGCGGCGAACGCCAGGGTGATCACCAGCGGTGCGCGATCGCGCCGTTGCCGCTTGCCATCGTCGATATGCAGGATGCGGTGCACGCGGTCGGTCAGTTCGCCGCCGGTGGCGGTCAGCAGCGGCAGCGGAACGGCCTGCCGGAACTGTTCGGCCATGCTCAGCGCCCGGGCGTACTTGAGGCGGTCGACCTTCAGGCCGACCACCAGGTCGTCGCACAGGGTTTCCCGGGTGCGTTCCAGTTCGCGGCAGACAAGGTGCACGACCGGATGGAAGTAGAGCAGGGTGCGCGCCACCAGGATCAGCACGTTGCTGACCAGGTCGGCGCGGCGGATGTGCGCCAGCTCATGCAGGATCAGGGTCTCCACCTGGTCGCGCGGCAGGCCCAGCGCCAGGGCAGTGGGCAGCAGGATGACCGGGCGCAGCAGTCCGTAGACGCCCGGCGCGCTGATCCTCGCGGTCAGGCGCAGGCGCACCTTGCGGGTGATGCCAAGGAGCTGCATCTGCTGGTGCATCAGCGCGAGCAGCGCGGGCGGTGGCTCGCGGCCTTCGCGCAGGGCGCGGCGCAGCAGGCGCCAGTCGGCCAGCAGCCGGAGCGAGGCCAGCAGGGCGCCCAGGAACCACAGCGACACCAGGGGAATCGCCCACGGGCTGCGCCCCGGCTCAGACGCCTCCATGACCGCGCGGGCGTCGGCGGCGGACAGCGCCGAAGCATGGGCCGCGACCGCCGGGACAGTGCCTGCCTGACCGGCCTCGGGCGCCGAGAGCGTGACAAAGGTGACGATCGGCAAGGCCAGGCAGGCCACCAGAGCCACCAGGGCACAGGCATGGCGCCAGCGGTGCGAGGGCGACAGGCGGCGCAGCAGCAGCCAGCCGGCGCCGATCAGCAGGCCCTGCCAGACGAAATGCAGCAGGGTCCACGCCAGGGTGTGGGCAAAGGCGATCACGGCGTCCGTCAACGGCATGGCCTGGGCTCTCCCTCAGTTTTTCTTGTCGTTGTCGAGCTGGTCGAGCAGGGCGCGGATCTGCGCCAGTTCCTCGGCACTGGCGGGCGGCGCCGAGCCCAGCGCCTGCAGCACCAGCTGGGAGCTGGAGCCGTTGAAGACCCGGTCGACCACGTCGCTGAGGAAGCGCTTCTGCGTGCTGGACTGGCTGACCGCGGCGCGGTAGCTGTGCGCGCGCTGCGATTCGTCGCGTTCGACCAGGCCCTTGCCGTGCATGATCTGCAACAGCTTGAGCGCAGTCGTGTAGCTGGTCTCGTCGGGCTGGTACAGCGCCTCGAAGATCTCGCGCACCGTGCACGGACCCTTCAGCCAGAGCACCTGCAGGATGGCCAGTTCGGCCTCGGTGGGTTTATTGCTGGGGGTTCGGCCCATGGTGTTCTGCCCGGCCCGGAATGGGGCCCAGGCCAGATCGTACGATACCCGTCGTAAATGTCAAATCTCGCGGCGCGCGGGCCAGCCCTGGCACCGATGCCCGGCCGGGACCGGACCAGACAGGTCCGCGCAGGACTTCAGGGCCGGCATGAAAACCGCCGCGCAAGGCCTTGATTCGAGCATGCCGCGCAGGTCTTCATGGTCCCGGCCCCAAGTTGCCGTGGCCGGGTCGTGCGCGTCGACCTCTGGCATCCCCGGCGTAGGTCAATCCGGCTCGGCTGTCGGTGGCTCGCGCCGTGCGGCCAGGGCCCGGCCGGCACGACTGGCGTTGTCGCGGCCGAGCGACCGGGAAATCCAGTCGCCCGTGTCGGCCAGCCGCGCCAGGTCGACGCCGGTGGCCAGTCCCAGGCCATGCAGCAGGTAGACGACGTCCTCGCTGGCGACGTTGCCGGTTGCGCCGCGCGCGTACGGGCAACCGCCCAGGCCGGCCACCGAGCTGTCGACGACAGTGATCCCCTCGTCCAGGCAGGCAAGCAGATTCGCCAGCGCCTGACCGTAGGTATCGTGGAAGTGCACGGCCAGCCTGGCCACGGGGACTTCGGTGGCAACCGCCCGCACCATGGCGGCCGCCCGGCGCGCAGTCCCCACGCCGATGGTGTCGCCCAGCGAGATCTCCCGGCAGCCCATGTCATGCAGGGCACTGGCGACCCGCACCACGTCGGCGACCGGGACCTCGCCCTGGTAGGGGCAGCCCAGCACGGTGGACACGTAGCCGCGCACCGGGACCCCGGCCTCCGCGGCGCGCACCATCACCGGCGCGAAGCGCTGCAGCGACTCCTGGATCGAGGCATTGGTGTTGCGTTGGCTGAACGCCTCGGAGGCGGCGGTGAACACCGCCACCTCGCGGGCACCGGCGGCCAGCGCCCGCTCCAGGCCCATGAGGTTGGGCACCAGGACCGGGTAGGACACCGCGGTCCGCGGCACCAGGTCGGCCATCACCTGCTCCGCGTCGGCGAGCTGCGGCACCCATTTCGGGCTGACGAAACTGGTCGCCTCGACGTGGCGCAGCCCGCAGTCGGACAGGCGGTGGATCAGTTCGACCTTGGTTGCGGTCGGGACGAGCGTCTTCTCGTTCTGCAGCCCGTCGCGCGGGCCGACCTCGACGATGCGGATGGCAGGTTCTGGCATGCCGTCAGACTACCAGCCGACCTCGCACGCCGGGTGCACGGGGCGCAACGCCGACCAAGAGGCTGCGGTCGGGACGGCCTCCGGTTACGGGGCGAAGGATCAAGGCAGCGCCAGGCGCATCGTCTGCCTCCGGCCCGCGAGCGCCAACGATGTCCGCCTGGATCCGCGGTGAGCCGCGACAACCAGAAAAAAGGGCCCGGAGGTCGTCCGGGCCCTTTCGGGAGTGGTGGAGGCGGCGGGAATCGAACCCGCGTCCGGAAGCACTCGACCCCAGGTCCTACATGCTTAGCGCGCCGTTTGATCTCGCCCTCCGGCAACACGGCGCGCAAAGCGCACCGGCGGGCCAGCCTGCTTGATTTAACCCGGCGCCGGCAGGCGGCAGCATCGGGCGGTCCTGTGACAGTGACCCGGACTCCGCAGGCACAGGCACGAGCGGGTCCGGGGCTTAGGCCTTAAGCGGCCAGTGCGTAGTTGTCGTCGTTGGCAACTATGGTTTTGCCACTGGATTAACGAGGAAAGTAGCCCCCTCGGCATGCACCCAGCGATGTTGCGACCCCCGTCGAAGCCAGGTCGCCCCCGTTGGACGACGCCAGTATGGGGGTGCCGTCGGGGGGGCGCAAGCACAGGACCGGGGCGCTGGACAGCCGCCGTTCGGTTCGAAGGCGGCCCGGACGGCCCGGACGGGGCTGCGTTGGTCGCATGCCCCGTGTCCGTTCCGCGGTCCGCGCCTGCGTCGACGCGTCGCCGGCCCGCCGATCAGTCGCGCAGCGACTGCAGCGGATTCTGCCGGCGGATCTGCTCGTGGGCCGCGTGACGGTCGAGATCGCGCTGTGCGCGGCTCCGGCAGTCGGTGGTCGGGATGTTGGAGCCGACCGGTCGCACGCGTTGGCACACGACATCGTTGGACTTGTCGCCGCTGCGGGCGACCTTGGGCGCGAGCAGGGCGTTGAACCGGATCTGCTCGGCGCGGATGCGGCTGGCGTTGGCAGGCCGGTCCTCGGCAAGCCACTGCTCCAGCCGCTCCAGGGAGCGCAACGCCTGGCGCTGTTCGGACCGGCTCAGGGAGCGCGGCTCCGCGGCACGGTGCAGGTTGGCCCGGATCGACTCGGCGACGGCCGGGAAGATGTCGGCATCCAGCTCGTCGTCGCTGATGAGGAAGGTGTTGGCGTGCGCGGCGGCCGAGATCAGCAGGGCTGCTGCGAGGGAAGCGAGGGTACGGATCATGGTCATTCTCCGATCTTGGAGTCATTGCGTAAGGGGAACGAAGTCTACATTGGCAACCTGGATGGCCGGCCCGATCGGTCCGGTCGGGCGTACATCCCACCCGCGGCCAGGTTGACGCTGACGGAGCAGGCGACAGAAGGGCCGGCGCCCTCCGTCCGGCCATCGGCGACCGGCCTGATCGCCGCAGCCGCCTGCGGGCGACGGGCGGCGCCGGGTCGTTGCGGCTGGCGCTCGAGGGCGCACAGCGCCTGGCGCCGCCGGGACGGGCCCGACGAATGCGGCCCGGCGGCGCGGTGCGGGTTCGACTGGCTCGACTCGGCGACCCCGGGGAACCCCGCCGGATCGGGTTCCCGGTCGGTGACCCGGAAGGTGCCGGCGTGGAGGGTCACCGAAACCTGTGGCGTGGCGAAGAGTCCGGCGCGGGTGCGGGCCATGGTGGTCTCCTCGGGTGTCGGGTCGTCCGGCGGCGTGGCGACCTACATCGACCGACGACGTTGCTCGTCGGACAGGGCATCACGCGCGGCCTCCTGCTCGGCTGCGAGCTGCTCGCGGGTCTTGCACTCGGTGACCGGGATGTTCGAGCCGATCGGGCGCACCCGCTTGCACACCAGGTTGCTGCGTTCATTGCCGCGGCTGGCCACCTGGGGTGCGATCAGCGCGTTGATGCGACGCTGCTCGGCATGGATGCGCGGCTGGTTGCCGGAGGCATCCTCGGCCAGCCAGCCCTCGATCCGCGCCAGCGACTGCAGGACCCGCTCGCGCTGGCCGCTGCTCAGGCCATGGCCGGTCGACCCGGCCAGGTTCGCCCGCAGCTCCTGGGCCGCCGCAGGAAAGCTGTCCGCGGAGAGATCATCCTCGGTCAGCACCTTGAGGTTGCTGGCGAACAGGGGCAGCGCCAGGAAGGTGGCGGTGAGTAGGGCGGACAGCGTGGTCAGGCGATTCATGGGGTCTCCATCGGTCTTCTTGCGAGGGAAATACGATTTGGCTCGTAGGAAGTCAACGGCAGTACCGGCAGACGAGTCCCCGACGCGTCAGGGCGAGTTCCGGGGAGCCATGGGCACCCGCAACGGCACGGTCTCCACCGGCTCCGCCTCCAGCGCCCTTCGGGTGCCGTCTGGACTTACGAACGTCATCGTACAGCGCAAGAATTACGAAGAACTTCGTGGTTGTCAAGCCCGTTCCCGCGGTTCAGATGGCTGGCGGCGCGCTGCTTCGGAGGCCGCCGCGCAGGACAGTGGCCGGCTGCATGGACTGACCGTCGGCCACCCTGGCCACGGCGGCCTGGTCCGCGCCGGAAAGCGCGGCCAGCGCCAGCCAGCCGCCCTCGCCGTCGTCGACGGCATCCACCAGTTCGCCGAGCGCCTGGTCATCGGCAGCCAGCGCCCGCCAGCCACTGGCGGGGACGCTGCCTGCGCCGCGCAGCAGGGCCGGGCCGCGCTTGCTCTGTCCCAGATAGTGCATGCGGGCGACGATTTCCTGGCCCGGATAGCAACCCTTGCGCAGACTGAGGGCAGGCAGCGTGTCCAGTCCCAGCCACTGGGGGACGAAGCGGCCGGTACCCGGCCCGTCCGGACGCAGCCACGGCAGGCCCAGGCGCAGGTCGGCGGCATGCCAGGCATCGACGACACGCGCCCCGGCCAGTGGCGCCGCGCCGCTTGCCAGCAGGCGCAGGTGGCGCGGTCCGATCAGCGGGTCGTCGGGCAGGGGAAACTCGCCGGCCGTCCCGGTTGCGGCGCCGGCGACGCCGGCGAGCGTGCGCTCCCGGTCCGGCAGCAGCTGCAGCTTGCTGCGGAAGCGAAAGCGCGCGAGCGCGGTCGCCAGCGCCTCGGCCCCGCCAGCGGGCAGCCAGGCGAGCAGGCGCTGGTCGTCTTCGCGCAGCAGGCCGAACAACGCCTGCAGCCGGCCCTTGGCATCCAGCCAGCCGTTCCACTGCCAGCCGCCCAACGCCAGTGCCTCGACGTCGTTCATGAGCTGCGCCTGCGCGAAGGCCAGGGCGTCGGGTCCGGTGATCGATAGCAACTCGCCCTGCGGCAGGGCGAACGGGTGACTGGGTATTTCGGGGTGCGTCATTGGCGGCTTCCGGGCGTTTCGCGCGACCTGCACGGCGGCGGCCCGACCATCGCGGCCGGCGCTTCCGCATTTGCCGGGGGTGCCCCCCCGGCATTAACATCCGCAGGCGTTCTGCAAGGCCATCATGCACGAGCCCGATCCCCGCGACGACACCGCCCCCGAGCCGGACACCGGCCGGGAGGGCGACGTGCGCCCGGTGGAGATCGGCGGGCGCAAGGGGCCGGAGCCGACGCGCTATGGCGACTGGGAGAAGAACGGTCGCTGCATCGATTTCTGACGGGCCCCGGCCCGGCCGGCCCGGCCGCGCCGCAGCCCGACCACGGACGGAGTGAACAGCCCATGCGCGAACGACCCTTGTCGCCGCATCTGCAGGTGTACCGCTGGCCCTTGTCGATGGCACTGTCGATCCTGCATCGCGCGTCGGGTGGTTTCCTGGCGGTCGGCAGCGCCATGCTGGTCTGGTGGCTGATGACGGTCGCTTCCGGCGGCGAGGCGCATGCGCGCTTCCTGGCATGTGCGGATTCGCTGGTCGGCCGGACCCTGCTGCTGCTGTGGACCGCCGCCCTGGTCTACCACCTGCTCAACGGCGTGCGCCACCTGGCCTGGGACGCCGGCTGGGGCTACGAGAAGTCGCGCACCCGTGCGACCGGCATCGCGGTGGTGATCGGCACCGTCGTGCTGACCGCGGCAATCTGGCTGCTGGCGCGCGGAGGTGCGGCATGAGCGCGCGGGCCCGGCAGTTGCGAACGCCGCTCAAGCGCGTCAAGGGCCTGGGCGCGGCCGGCAGCGGTGGCACCCGGCACTTCTGGCTGCAGCGGCTGACCGCGATCGCACTGGTGCCGCTGTCGTTGTGGTTCGTGTTCACCGTCGTCGCCCTGGTCGGCCAGGATCCCTTCGTGGTCCGCGCCCGGCTCGCCGAGCCGGTCACCGGCATGCTGATGATCGCCTTCATCGGCGCCCTTTTCTGGCACGCCCAGCTCGGCCTGCAGGTGATCGTCGAGGACTACGTGCACACCCGCTGGCTGGAGGTGGCGCTACAGGTCGCCATCAAGTTCGCGGCGCTGGCAGGCGCCCTCCTGGCGGCCCTGTCCGTCATTCGCATCGCATTGGGCAACTGAGCGCATGGACGCCTACAAGATCCACGAGCACTTCTTCGACATGGTGGTGGTCGGCGCCGGCGGCGCCGGCCTGCGCGCCACCTTCGGCCTGGCCCAGAAGGGCCTCAACACCGCCTGCATGACCAAGGTCTTTCCGACCCGCTCGCACACCGTGGCGGCGCAGGGCGGTGTCGCCGCGGCGCTCGCCAACATGGGCGAGGACGACTGGCGCTACCACTTCTTCGACACCGTCAAGGGCTCGGACTGGCTGGGCGACCAGGACGCCATCGAGTACATGTGCAAGGAGGCGATCCCGGCGATCATCGAGCTCGAGCACTACGGCGTGCCGTTCTCGCGCACCGAGGACGGCCGCATCTACCAGCGCCCGTTCGGCGGCATGACCACCCGCTTCGGCGAGGGTCCGCCGGCGCAGCGCACCTGCGCGGCCGCCGACCGCACCGGCCACGCCATCCTGCACACGCTCTACCAGCAGTCGCTGGCCCACGACGCCCGCTTCTTCGTGGAGTTCTTCGCGCTCGACCTGATCATGGACGACGAGGGCGCCTGCCGCGGCGTGCTGGCCCTGGAGATGGCGACCGGCGAACTGCACCTGTTCCGCGCCCACGGCGTGGTGCTGGCCACCGGCGGCTACGGCCGCGCCTACTTCTCGGCGACCTCGGCGCACACCTGCACCGGCGACGGCGGCGGCATGGCGTTGCGCGCCGGTCTGGCCCTGCAGGACATGGAGTTCGTGCAGTTCCACCCGACCGGCATCTACGGTGCCGGCTGCCTGATCACCGAGGGCGTGCGCGGCGAGGGCGGCATCCTGCGCAACGCCGCCGGCGAGCGCTTCATGGAACGCTACGCGCCCAGCGTAAAGGACCTGGCGCCGCGCGACATGGTCAGCCGCTCGATGACCATCGAGATCCGCGAGGGCCGCGGCTGCGGCGCCGACAAGGACCACATCCTCCTCGACCTCACCCACCTGGGGCCGGAGGTCATCCACGAGCGCCTGCCCGGCATCGCCGAGACCGCCAAGATCTTCGCCGGCGTCGACGTCACCCGGCAGCCGATCCCGGTGCTGCCCACCGTCCACTACAACATGGGCGGCATCCCGACCAACTACCACGGCGAGGTCGTGCAGCTGCGCGGCGGCGACCCCGATGCGGTGGTCCCCGGCCTGTACTCGATCGGCGAGGCGGCCTGCGTCTCGGTGCACGGCGCCAACCGGCTGGGCAGCAACTCGCTGCTGGACCTGGTCGTGTTCGGCCGCGCCGTGGCCAACCGTTGCGCCGCGACGCTGTCGCCGGGCGCCGCCCACCCGCAGTTGCCGCGCTCCGCCTGCGACGCCGCGCTCGACAACCTCGACCGCCTGCGCAGCGCCCGCGGCTCGACGCCGACCGCGCAGATCCGCCTGGACATGCAGCGGGTGATGCAGGCCGACGCCGCGGTGTTCCGCACCGCCCAGACCCTGGCCCAGGGCGTCGAGCGCATCGGCAAGGTGCACGACAGCTTCTCCGACGTCCGGGTCAGCGACCGTTCGCTGGTGTGGAACTCCGACCTGATCGAGACCCTGGAACTGCAGAACCTGCTCGGCCAGGCGGTGGCGACCATGGTCTCGGCCGAGAACCGCACCGAGTCGCGCGGCGCCCACGCCCGCGAGGATTTCAAGGACCGCGACGACGGCAACTGGCTCAAGCACACGCTGTGCTGGGTCGACGCCCGCGGCAAGCCGACCATCGACTACCGCCCGGTGCACATGAACACCCTGACCGCCGACGTCGATCCGGTGCCGCCCAAGGCCCGCGTCTACTGATCCGCGCACCCGACCCAACGCCCCGGCCGTCGCGGCCGGGGGCCACAGGCAGAGGACACCATGGCTGAGTTCACCCTACCCAAGAACTCGAAGATCGGCCCCGGCAAGACCTGGCAGGCGCCCGCCGGCGCCGGCAACGTGCGCCGCTTCAAGGTCTACCGCTGGGACCCGGACGGCAACGGCAACCCGCGCACCGACACCTACGAGATCGACATGGACAGCTGCGGTCCGATGGTCCTGGACGCGCTGATCAAGATCAAGAACGAGATCGACCCGACCCTGACCTTCCGGCGCTCGTGCCGGGAGGGCATCTGCGGCTCGTGCTCGATGAACATCGACGGCCGCAACACCCTGGCCTGCACCAAGGCCATCGAGGACATCAAGGGCGAGGTCCGCATCTATCCGCTGCCGCACATGCCGGTGGTCAAGGACCTGGTCCCGGACATGACCCACTTCTACGCCCAGTACGCCTCGATCCAGCCCTGGCTGAAGACCGACACGCCGGCGCCCTCGGGGCGCGAGCGCCTGCAGTCGCCGGAGGACCGCAAGAAGCTGGATGGCCTGTACGAGTGCATCCTGTGCGCGAGCTGCTCGACCGCCTGCCCCAGCTACTGGTGGAACGGCGACCGCTACCTGGGCCCGGCGGTGCTGCTGCAGGCCTACCGCTGGATCGTCGACAGCCGCGACGAGGCCACCGGCGAGCGACTCGACCAGCTCGAGGATCCGTTCCGCCTGTACCGCTGCCACACCATCATGAACTGCACCGACACCTGTCCCAAGGGCCTCAATCCCGCGCAGGCGATCGGTGAGATCAAGAAGCTGATGGTCGAGCGGCAGGGCGCCTGATGGACGCCTCCCCGCAACCGACGATGCACATCGTGGTGCGCCTTGCCGCCGGCTTCCTGCTGGTGGCGGGCGTCGCCGCCCTGTTGCTGGCGGTGAACGCGGTGATCAAGGCCGACGCCGTGGTCGCCGTGCTGACCGGCATCGCGCTGGCGATCAACGGCCTGGCGCTCTCCCTGCTGGGCTTTTCGCCGGCCATTTTCGGCCGGCCACCGAGGCACTGGTCGGTGCTGATCCTGGCGTTCGCGGTGTCGGCAGCGCTGGAGATCGCCAAGCGGCTGATCTGAGCCGTGCCGGACACCGACCACGCCGCCCGGGTGGCCCGGTTGCGCTGGCGCAGCCGCCGCGGCATGCGCGAGCTCGACCAGCTCCTCGGCCGGTGCCTGGACCGCCTGCTTCGCGAACCCGATCGCGACCAGGCCCTGGACCGCTTCGAACGCCTGCTCGATTGCGAGGACGACCAGCTCTGGCGCTGGTGCCTGGGCCAGGGTCGTCCGGACGACGCCGGTCTCGCCGAGCTGCTCGATGCGCTGCGCGCCGACCCTGCGGCTTGAGCCGCGTCCCTCGCGCCTGAAGCGGCTCGCGCTCGCCGTGCTGGCGCTCGTGCTGATCGCCGCCCCCGTGCTGTCGCCCTGGCCGGCCGGCCTGCGGCTGGCGGTTGCCGGCCTGGCCGTGGCGACGCTCGCCGGAATCGGATGGCGCCAGCAGCGCGCGCCGCGCTGGCGCTGGCTGAGCTGGGACGGGCAGGGCGCCTGGCAGGTCGACTTCGGCGAGGGCGGCCGGCCGGCCCGGCTGCGCGCGGCCCACCAGGCCGGACCGTTGCTGGCGCTGGACATCGAGGTCGCCGGGCGCGGTCATCGGCTGCTGTTGTGGCCGGACAGCCTCCCCGCCGACGATCTGCGCCGCCTGCGCATCCGGCTGCGCCGCGAGGGCGCGGGCGAACCGGATGCCGGCTGAGCCGGGGCAGGGCGGCAGGACGCCGCCGCCCGCCTGCGATGCCTGCGGGCTTTCGGGTTAAGCTCCGCACCCGCCCCTGGCCCGCCCGACCGGATGTTCCGACCGCTCGCCCTGTGCATCGGCCTGCGCTATACGCGCGCCAAGCGCCGCAACGGCTTCATCTCCTTCATCTCGGCCGCCTCGGTGCTGGGCATCGCGCTGGGTGTGACCGCCCTGATCACCGTGGTCTCGGTGATGAACGGCTTCGAGAAGGAGTTGCGCGCACGCATCCTGGGCATGATCTCGCATGCCACCATCGCCGGCGTCGGCACCGGCCTGGCGCGCGAGGAATGGCAAGCGGCGCTGGCCGAGGCGATGGCCGACGCCCGGGTCACCGGCGCGGCGCCCTATGTCGAACGCGAGGCCATGCTGCAGGGTCAGCAGGTCGCCGGCGCCATCGTGCGCGGCATCGACCCGACGCTGGAAGTGACCGTCTCCGAGGTCGCCGGGGACGTCAAGCAGGGCAGCCTGGATGCGTTGCGCCCCGGCGAGTTCGGCATCGTGCTGGGCCAGGAGCTGGCCTGGGTGCTGGGTGCGCGTCTGGGCGACCGGGTCACGGTCTACGCGCCGGAGGTGCGCGCCACCCCGGTCGGCGCCATGCCGACCCTGCGCAGCTTCACCGTGGTCGGCATCTTCGAGGCCGGCATGCAGGAGTACGACCGCGGCCTGGCCCTGGTGCACCTGGCCGACGCCCAGCGCCTGTACCGGATGGCCGACCAGGTCAGCGGCGTGCGCCTCAAGCTGGTCGACCTGTTCCAGGCCTGGCACGTGGCCCGCGATCTCGCCGACCGCCTGGGCGGCCTGTACCGGGTGCGCGACTGGAGCCAGGAGAACGCCAACTTCTTCGAGGCGGTGCGCATGGAGAAGCTGGTGATGTTCATCATCCTGTCGCTGATCGTCGCGGTCGCGGCGTTCAACCTGGTGTCCAGCCTGGTGATGCTGGTCACCGACAAGCAGAGCGACATCGCCATCCTGCGCACGCTGGGCCTGACGCCGCGCCAGGTGATGGCGGTGTTCATGGTGCAGGGCTCGATCATCGGCGTGTTCGGCACCTTGCTGGGACTGGCCGGGGGGCTGGCGCTGTCCTACAACGTCGAACGCCTGGTGCAGTGGCTGGAGCGCGCGCTGGACCGGCAGTTCCTGTCGCCGGATATCTACTACATAAGCTCGTTGCCCTCGGATCCGCAGGCCGGCGACATCGTCACCACGACGATGGTGGCCCTGGTGCTGGCGGCGCTGGCCACCCTCTATCCCGCCTGGCGCGCCTCGCGCGTCGATCCGGCCACGGCGCTGCGCTATGAGTGAGTCCATCGTGCTGGCCGGCCGCGGCCTGGCCAAGACCTATGCCGAGGGCAGCATCCGCACCGAGGTGCTCAAGGGCATCGATCTCGCGGTTCGCCAGGGCCAGACCCTGGCCATCGTCGGCGCCTCCGGCTCCGGCAAGAGCACCCTGCTGCACCTGCTGGGCGGCCTGGACTCTCCGAGCGCCGGCGAGGTCGAGGTGCTCGGCCAGCCGATGTCGCGCCTGGGCGACGCCGCGCGCGGCCGCCTGCGCAACCGCGCGCTGGGTTTCATCTACCAGTTCCACCACCTGCTGCCCGAGTTCACCGCGTTGGAGAACGTCGCGATGCCGCTGGTGATCGGCGGCATGGCGGTGGCGCCCGCGCAGGACCGCGCCCGCGAGGTGCTGGAGCGGGTCGGCCTGGCGGCGCGCAGCCACCACAAGCCAGGCGAGCTGTCCGGGGGCGAGCGGCAGCGCGCCGCCGTGGCGCGGGCGCTGGTGACCCGCCCGGCCTGCGTGCTGGGCGACGAGCCGACCGGCAACCTCGACGCCCGCAATGCCGCCGCGGTCTATGAGCTCATGCTCGAGCTCAACCAGGAGTTCGGAACCGCCCTGGTGCTGGTCACCCACGATCGCGAGCTCGCCGCGCGCACCGGGCACGTGCTGGAAATCATCGACGGTCGCCTCGTGCCGGGCGGCTGACGAGCCGGGTGACGCAGGGAGCAGGGGCCGGGGACCAGGGACCGGGGACCAGGGACCGGGGACCGGGGACCGGGGACCAGGGACCAGGGACCAGGGACCAGGGACCAGGGACCGGGGACCGGGGAGCAGGGACCGGGGAGCAGGGACCGGGGAGCAGGGAGCAGGGAGCAGGGAGCAGGGAGCAGGGAGCAGGGAGCAGGGAGCAGGGAGCAGGGAGCAGGGCGCGGAGATCAGGGCGCGAAGATCAGGGCGCGAAGATCAGGGCGCGAAGATCAGGGCGCGAAGATCAGGGCGCGAAGATCAGGGCGCGAAGATCAGGGCGCGAAGATCAGGGTGCAAAGATCAGGGCGCGGAGATCAGGGCGCAAGGATCAGGGCATGGAGAACAGGCTCCGGAGGAGGAGCGAGATCCACGTTCATCCACCCTCCGGGCTGACTGATGTCGGATCCCGGCCCCCTCCGACAACCAGGCCATCCCCGTGACAACCGCGTGCCGCCCGTGCGACGGCACCGCACTTCTCCCCTCCCCCGCGTGCGGGGGAGGGGCGGGGGAGAGGGCCGGCGCTGGCCGTGACCTGCACCCTGGCCCGACGACCGACCGGCCGCCTGCCGACGCCTTGCAGCGTGCAGCCTGCACCCGGCCTCAGCGGCCCTGCACCCGGAACTGCGCGGAGCGGCGCGCGGTCATGCGCAGCAGCAGGCGCTCGGGCAGCAGCTTGGTCATCAGGTGGATGGCCTTGTACTGCAGGCCGCTGATCTGGACCACCTTGCCGCGCAGCACCGCGTCGATGCCCTCGCGGGCGACGCGATCGGCCTGCAGCCACATCCAGGACGGCAGCCGGTCCATGATCGGCCGGCTGCCGTTGACGTCGTGGAACTCCGACCAGGTGAACCCTGGGCAGACCGCGCTGGTGTGCACGCCGCGCCCGCGATACTCCAGGGCCAGCGATTGCGAGAACCTGATCAGGAAGGCCTTGGCCGCGGCGTACAGCGTGTGGCCTGCCGAGCCCGGGATCAGGCCGGCCACCGAAGCGACATTGACGACGTGGCCGCGACCCCGCGCCAGCATGCCCGGCAGCAGCAGCCAGGCCAGTTCCACCGGGGCCCCGACCATGATGCGCAGGAACCGCGCATGGGTTGGCCAGTCGGCATCGAGCAGGTAGCCCGGCACGCCATAGCCGGCGTTGTTGACCAGCATCTCCACGGCGACGCCGCGGCGCTCCAGTTCGGCGGCCAGCAGGGCCGGCGCCTCCGGCTGCTCGAGGTCGGCAGGCAACACCGTACAGCGGGTGCCATGGCGCTCCACGAGCTCGGCGGCGAGGGTCTCCAGGCGCTCGACCCGTCGTGCCGTCAGCACCAGGTCGTAGCCGCGCGCCGCCAGGTCGCGGGCGAACGCAGCGCCGATGCCGGCCGAGGCGCCGGTGACCAGGGCGGTGGGTCGATTGTCCATGTCGTGTGCTCCACTGCCGCCCGGATGGCGCAGCCAGGGGATGGTACTCGACGCACGCAGGCAAGCTTGGCACACTCGCGCCCCGGCTCCGGATGACGACATGTATACGCTGCCCCTCAGGCGTACCGCCCTTGTTGCCGTTTTCGTCGTTCTGCTCGGCGGACATGCCGGGCCGATCCGTTCCGAGTGGCAACTGGCTGGCGGTCTGGCCGACGAGATCGACGACGACCGGGCGCCGGTGGTGACGCTGGGCTGGCTCAGCGGGCATCGCTTTCCGGTCGAACTGGTAGGCGGTTACATCGGCCCGCGCCAGACCCGCAACCAGCGGATCGAGGAGACCCTGTTCCTGGGCGCCGACCTGCGCTGGATTGGGCGAGGGTGGTTCCTGGGTGGCGGCATCGCCGCGGTCGGCGAGACCAGCGAGGTGCTGAGCAGCGACTGGCAGTTCATGACCCTGGCCGGGCTGCGCCGGCAGCGTCTGGTGCTGACCCTGCGCCACCTGTCGAATGCCGGGACCGGTGGCCGCAACCGCGGCGAGACGTTCCTGACCGCCGGCTGGGCTTGGTAACCTGCGCGACCGCGCCGCTGCCGGCGCCGACCGGAGGAGGTTGACGATGCGCACGCCCGTGGTGGCAGGCAACTGGAAGATGCATGGCGACCTGGCCCTGACCGGTGCGCTGGTCGCGGCTGCGGCATCCGCGGCCCGGGGCGCTGCAGGCGTCGAGGTGCTGGTGCTGCCGCCGGCCGTGCTGATCCCGGCCGCCGCCGCCGCTGCGCAAGGACGCCTGGCCGTCGGCGGCCAGGACCTCAGCCGGCACCGGCAGGGTGCCTACACCGGCGAGCTGTCCGGGGCGATGCTGGTCGAGGCCGGCTGCAGCCACGTGCTGGTCGGTCATTCCGAGCGGCGTCAGTACCACGGCGAGGACGATGCCCTGGTGGCGGCCAAGTTCCAGGCCGCCCAGGCGGCCGGCCTGGTGCCGGTGCTGTGCGTGGGCGAAACCCTGGACGAGCGTGATGCCGGCCGCACAGGCGAGGTGGTCACGCGCCAGCTCGGGGCCGTGCTGGCGGCCGCCGGCGTCGGCGCCCTGGCAGGCGCCCTGCTGGCCTATGAGCCGGTCTGGGCGATCGGCACCGGCCGGACCGCCAGCCCGGAGCAGGCCCAGCAGGTGCATGCCCTTCTGCGTAGCGAAGTCGAGCGGCAGGATGCTAGAATCGCGGCCGCGCTTCGCATCCTGTACGGCGGCAGCGTCAAGCCCGACAACGCCGCCGGCCTGTTCGGGCAGGACGATATCGACGGCGGGCTGGTCGGCGGCGCTTCGCTGGTCGCGGAGGATTTCTCGGCGATCATCGCGGCCGCTGCGGGCAGGACGAAGCCCTGACCGGCGCCCCGGCGCCGGAGCGGGCGCGCGGTCGCGCCTCCACCTTTTTCCGCCCTCCGCAGACGACGCGGCGGGCAAGGATCGAAAAAAATGCTGTTCACGCTTCTGATGGTGCTCTACGTGGTGCTGGCGATCTTCATGATCGGCTTCATCCTGATCCAGCGCGGCGCCGGCGCCTCCGCCGGCTCCGGCTTCGGCGCGGGCGCGTCGGCGACGGTGTTCGGCGCCCGTGGCGCCGCCTCCTTCCTGACCAAGGCCACCAAGTGGCTGGCGATCTCCTTCTTCGTGCTGACCCTGGGCATGGCGATGTACGTGCAGCGCACCGGCTTGGTCAGCACGCGCGCGGCGGCCGGCGATGCCGGCGTGATGTCCGGCCTCGAGGTGCCGGCGGCGCCGGCGCCGCAGCAGGCGCCGGCTGGCGATGTCCCGGTCGTCCCGGTCCAGGCGCAGCCGGAAACGGCCGCCGATCCGGTGCCGGAGCCGGCCCAGGAAGACGACGGCAACTGATTGATTTCGCGGATGTGGTGGAATTGGTAGACACGCTATCTTGAGGGGGTAGTGGCGCAAGCTGTGTGGGTTCGAGTCCCACCATCCGCACCAATGAACGCCAGGCCGGCGCTTCATCCGGCCCTGGCAAGCGACACCGGAATCGCCGCCGACCTCGGCGGCGATTTCGCACTGGCGGCGGCCCGGCATACGGTCCGCATGCCGCAGGACCGGCGGGGCAGGGATCGTGCCGCCGGCCGCCCCGGCCTCGACGGGGGCAGGACATGGGATGCCCGGGCCAGGGATGGTGCGGGTCGTGGTCAGGGATGATCGACGCTGATGTGCCGGCAGGCCGGCGCGGAGGTTGCAGTGCTAGCTGAGTACTTTCCCATCGCGGTGTTCCTGGGCGTCGCCACCGGCCTGGGCCTGGTCCTGCTGGCGATCGGCCAGCTGATCTCGCCGAAGCGTCCGGAAGCCGAGAAGGGTTCGCCCTACGAGTGCGGCTTCGAGGCCTTCGAGGATGCCCGCGCCCGTTTCGACGTGCGCTACTACCTGATCGCGATCCTGTTCATCGTGTTCGATCTGGAAATCGCCTTCCTGTTCCCCTGGGCGCTGGTGTTCGACGCCATCGGCATGGAGGCGATCATCGCCATGGCCGTGTTCCTGGGCATCCTGGTGATCGGCTTCGTCTACGAATGGAAGAAGGGGGCGCTGGAATGGGAATGAGCGACCACCGGACCCCGGACGCCGCCGTCTCCACCTCGTTCTGGCGCAATCCCGAACCGACCGGCATCGTCGACGACATCCTGCGGCCCGACGGGCTGCTCGCCGAGCAGGGCTACACCACCACCACGCTGGAGGCGCTGGTCGCCTGGGCCCGTACCGGCTCGATGTGGCCGATGACCTTCGGCCTGGCCTGCTGCGCGGTCGAGATGATGCACGCCGGCGCGGCGCGCCTCGACCTCGACCGCTACGGCGTCGTGTTCCGGCCCAGCCCGCGCCAGTCCGACGTGATGATCGTCGCCGGCACCCTGGTCAACAAGATGGCCCCGGCGCTGCGCAAGGTCTACGACCAGATGCCCGACCCCAAGTGGGTGATCTCGATGGGCAGCTGCGCCAATGGTGGCGGCTACTACCACTATTCCTACGCCGTGGTCCGCGGCTGCGACCGCATCGTGCCGGTGGACGTCTACGTGCCCGGCTGCCCGCCCACGGCCGAAGCGCTGATCTACGGCATCCTGCAGTTGCAGAAGAAGATCCGGCGCGGCAACACGATCAGGCGCTGAGGAGTGCAGGCGTGACAGACGCGAACAGCGACGGCCTCGGCGGCCGTCTCCAGGCACACTTCGGCGCCCGCCTTCTGGGCCTGGCCGAGGCGGGCGGCGAGACCACCATCGAACTGGCGCCCGGCGACTGGGACTCGGCCTGCCGGGAACTGCGCGACGCCTTCGGCTTCGAGCAGCTGGTCGACCTGTGCGGTGTCGACTACCTGGGCTACGGCGAGGGCGAGTGGGACGTCTCCGACGTCAGCGCCGAGGGCTTCTCGCGCGGCGTCGAGGGCATCGCCGGCCCCGGCCGCTTCCGCTGGGAGGACCGCCCGGCCGCGGCCACCGCGCCGCGCCGCTACGCGGTGGTCGCCCACCTGCTGTCGGTGTCGCGCAACCTGCGCCTGCGCATCCGCTGCTTCGCGCCCGACGACGCGTTGCCGGTGGTTCCCTCGCTGTGCGAGGTGTGGCCGGGCGTCAACTGGTTCGAGCGCGAGGCCTTCGACCTGTACGGCGTGGTCTTCGAGGGCCATCCGGACCTGCGCCGCATCCTCACCGACTACGGCTTCATCGGCCACCCGTTCCGCAAGGATTTCCCGCTGATCGGCAACGTCGAGGTCCGCTACGACCCGGAGAAGGGCAGGGTGGTCTACGAGCCGGTGACCTCGGTGGAGCCGCGCGTCGGCGTGCCGCGCGTGGTCCGCGACGACGCCCGTTTCGAAACCGCCCGCGCCGAGTCGGTCGCGCGCCGCGCTGCCGGGGACTGAACATGGAGATCCAGAGCTACACCATGAACTTCGGGCCGCAGCATCCGGCGGCCCACGGCGTGCTGCGCCTGGTCCTGGAGATGGAGGGCGAGACCGTGCTGCGCGCCGACCCGCACGTCGGCCTGCTGCACCGCGCCACCGAGAAGCTGGCGGAATCCAAGCCGTTCAACCAGTCGATCGGCTACATGGATCGGCTCGACTACGTGTCGATGATGTGCAACGAGCACGCCTACGTGCGCGCCATCGAGGCCCTGATGGGCATCGAGGCGCCGGTGCGCGCCCAGTACATCCGCACGATGTTCGACGAGATCACCCGCATCCTGAATCACCTGATGTGGGTCGGAACCAACGGCCTCGACCTCGGCGCCATGGCGATGTTCCTGTACGCGTTCCGCGAACGCGAGGAACTGATGGACTGCTACGAGGCGGTCAGCGGCGCGCGCATGCACGCCACCTACTACCGGCCCGGCGGCGTCTACCGCGACCTGCCCGACGCCATGCCGCGCTACCGCGAGTCGCCCTGGCACAAGGGCAAGGACGTCAAGCGCCTGAACGCCTGGCGCGAGGGCAGCCTGCTCGACTACCTGACCGCGTTCACCGACGACTTCCCGAAGCGCGTCGACGAGTACGAGACCCTGCTCACCGACAACCGCATCTGGAAGCAGCGCACGGTCGGCATCGGCGTGGTCTCCCCGGAGCTGGCGCTGGCCTGGGGCATGACCGGCCCGATGCTGCGCGGCTCGGGCATCGCCTGGGACCTGCGCAAGAAGCAGCCCTACGCCATGTACGACCGGGTCGACTTCGACATCCCGGTCGGCGTCAACGGCGACTGCTACGACCGCTACCTGGTGCGCATCGAGGAGATGCGCCAGTCCAACCGCATCATCCGGCAGTGCCTGGACTGGCTGCGCGCCAATCCCGGCCCGGTGATGCTGGACAACTACAAGGTCGCGCCGCCGTCCCGCGCCGAGATGAAGGACGACATGGAAGCGCTGATCCACCACTTCAAGCTGTTCACCGAGGGCTATTCGGTGCCGGCCGGCGAGGTGTACAGCGCGGTCGAGGCGCCCAAGGGCGAGTTCGCCGCCTACCTGGTCAGCGACGGCGCCAACAAGCCGTTCCGCCTGAAGCTGCGTGCCCCCGGCTTCGCACACCTTTCCTCGATGGACGCCGTGGTCCGCGGCCACATGCTGTCCGACGTGGTCGCGATGATCGGCACCTACGACGTGGTGTTCGGGGAGATCGACCGATGATTCGGATGGCGTCCGTCACGGTACCGGGATCTTCGGGTCCGGGACCGGGGACCGGGGACCGGGGACCGGACAGGAACTGCCGCTCCTGGGTGCTCAGCGCCCGCGCCCCGGTTGGGGCAGCGCGGAATGCGCGCCGGTCTGCCAACGTCGTCGCGATGCCCGCCTTTCCCCGGTCCCCGGTCCCCGGTCCCCGGTCCCCGATCTCCACCAAGCCTCAGCGCTCCGAGGGTCGCGCATGAAAGCCACCGGCAACTTCGAAGCCGTCAAGGACGTCGACCCGGCGCAGGTGCTGTCGGCCGGTACCCGTGCCCACATCGATCACTGGCTGGCCAAGTTCCCGCCCGACCGCAAGCGCTCGGCGGTGATCCAGGGCCTGTTCGCCGCGCAGCAGGAGAACGGCGGGCACCTGACCGACGAGCTGATCGCCGCGGTCGCCCGTTACCTCGAGATTCCGCCGGTCTGGGCCTTTGAGGTCGCCAGCTTCTACTCGATGTTCGAGCTGGCGCCGGTCGGCCGCCACAACGTCGCGATCTGCACCAACATCTCGTGCTGGCTGAACGGCGCCGAGGACATCGTCCGCCATTGCGAGGGCAAACTGGGCGTGCGCCTGGGCGAGAGCACCGCCGACGGCCGCATCTACCTCAAGCGCGAGGAGGAGTGCCTGGCGGCCTGCTGCGGCGCGCCGATGATGGTGGTCGACGGCCACTACCACGAGAACCTGACACCGGCGAAGGTCGACGAGATCCTCGACGGTCTGGAGTGATGGCAAGCATGGCGCAGCACGAATCCCGCGGGCCGGTCGGCCCGGCCCCCCAGGCCCACAACGTCGTCTACACGACGCTGCACTTCGACACGCCCTGGAGCTACGACAGCTACCTGAAGGCCGGCGGCTGGCAGGCCTGGCGCAAGATCCTCGCCGAGAAGCCGGACCCGGCCTGGGTGATCGACCAGGTCAAGGCCAGCGGCCTGCGCGGCCGTGGCGGCGCGGGCTTCCCTACCGGCCTGAAGTGGAGCTTCATGCCGCGCAGCGCGCCCGGCCAGAAGTACATCCTGTGCAACTCCGACGAGTCCGAGCCGGGCACCTGCAAGGACCGCGACATCCTGCGCTACAACCCGCACGCGGTGCTCGAGGGCATGGCGATCGCCTGCTACGCCACCGGCTCCACGGTGGCCTACAACTACATGCGCGGCGAGTTCCACCACGAGCCCTTCGAGCACATCGAGCAGGCCCTGAAGGACGCCTACGCGCACGGCTGGCTGGGCCGCGACATCCAGGGCTCGGGCATCGACGTCGACATCCACAACGCGCTCGGCGCCGGCGCCTACATCTGCGGCGAGGAAACCGCCCTGATGGAATCGCTGGAGGGCAAGAAGGGCCAGCCGCGCTTCAAGCCGCCGTTCCCGGCCAACTTCGGCCTGTACGGCAAGCCGACCACCATCAACAACACCGAGACCTACGCCTCGGTGCCGGCGATCCTGCGCAACGGCGCGCAGTGGTTCCTGGAACTGGGCAAGCCCAACAACGGCGGCGCCAAGGTGTTCTCGGTGTCCGGGCACGTCGCCCGACCGGGCAACTACGAGGTGCGCCTGGGCACGCCGTTCGCCGACCTGCTGGAGCTGGCCGGCGGCATGCGCGGCGGGCGCGCCCTGAAGGCGGTGATCCCCGGCGGCTCGTCGATGCCGGTGCTGCCCGGCGAGGTGATGATGGGCTGCACCATGGACTACGACTCGATCCAGAAGGCCGGCTCCGGCCTGGGTTCGGGCGCGGTCATCGTCATGGACGAGACCACCTGCATGGTGCGCGCCTGCCAGCGCATCGCCCGCTTCTACTACGCGGAGTCCTGCGGCCAGTGCACGCCCTGCCGCGAGGGCACCGGCTGGATGTACCG
This sequence comes from Lysobacterales bacterium, assembly GCA_019634735.1. Taxonomy (NCBI): domain Bacteria; kingdom Pseudomonadati; phylum Pseudomonadota; class Gammaproteobacteria; order Lysobacterales; species Lysobacterales bacterium. The sequence goes on from JAHCAT010000010.1 coordinate 152,030, forward strand.
GATGCTGACCCGGATCGTCGAGGGCAAGGCGACCCTCGCCGACGTCGAGATGCTGCGCGAGGCCGCCGGGCAGATCGAGGGCCACACCATCTGCGCCTTCGGCGAGGCCGCCGCCTGGCCGGTGCAGGGTTTCCTGCGCCACTACTGGCACGAGTTCGAACACTACGTGCGCCACGGCCGCTCGATGGTCGCGGGCGCGGTGGGGGTGGCGGCATGAGCTGCGCGATCGCCTGTAGGGGTCTTGCAGTCGGGACCGGGGACCGGGGACCGGGGACCGGTTTCCGCCGGCACGACATGCTTCGCCCTGATCTGCAGCGCTCGACGAGCGTCGGCTCGCCCGATCCGATCCGGCTGACGGCAGCGACGCACCTGCGGCTGCCTGTTTCCCGGTCCCCGGTCCCCGGTCCCCTGTCCCCCATCACCCACGAGGTGCGCCGATGAGCGCGCAAACCGGCCTGCCGCAGCAGGACCTGGTCACCATCGAAGTCGACGGCCGCCCGGTCGCGGTGCCCAAGGGCAGCATGATCATCCAGGCGACCGACAGCATCGGCGTGCCGGTGCCGCGCTTCTGCTACCACAAGAAGCTGCCGATCGCCGCCAACTGCCGGATGTGCCTGGTCGAGGTCGAGAAGTCGCCGAAGCCGATGCCAGCCTGCGCGACGCCGGTCATGGACGGCATGAAGGTGTTCACCCGCTCCGAGCGGGCGCTGAAGTCGCAGCGCAACGTCATGGAGTTCCTGCTGATCAACCACCCGCTGGACTGCCCGATCTGCGACCAGGGCGGCGAGTGCGAGCTGCAGGACGTGGCGATGGGCTACGGCCGCTCGGTCAGCCGCTTCGCCGAACGCAAGCGCGTGGTCGCCGACGAGGACCTGGGACCGCTGATCGCCACCGACATGACCCGGTGCATCCACTGCACCCGCTGCGTGCGCTTCATGACCGAGATCGCCGGCACCACCGAGCTGGGTGGCATGGGACGCGGCGAGCACCTGGAGATCGGCACCTACGTCGGCAAGTCCATCGAGTCCGAGCTGGGCGGCAACATCATCGACGTCTGCCCGGTCGGCGCCCTGACCAACAAGGTGTTCCGCTACCGGGCCCGGCCCTGGGAGCTGGTCGCCCGCGAGTCGGTGGGCTACCACGACGCCCTGCATTCCAACCTGTTCCTGCACGTGCGCCGCGGCGAGGTGCTGCGCACGGTGCCGCGCGACAATGAGGCGGTCAACGAGACCTGGCTGTCCGACCGCGACCGCTGGTCGCACCAGGGCCTGTACGCGGCCGACCGCGTGACCGCGCCGCTGCTGCGCCGCGACGGCGTGCTGCGCGAGGTCGACTGGCCGACCGCACTGGCGCACGCCGCCGATCTGCTGCGCGACGCGCCGCTCGGCCAGACCGGCTTCCTGGTCGGACCGGCGACCTCCTGCGAGGAGGGCACGCTGCTGGCGCGTCTGGCCCGCCACCTGGGCTGCCGGGGCATCGACCACCGCCTGGGCCAGGTGGACTTTTCCGACGACGGCACCACGCAGGCCCAGGCAGGCTCGGCGCTGCCGCTGGCCGACATCGAAGGCGCCGGTGCCGTGGTGCTGGTCGGTTGCGACCCGCATCGCGAGGCGCCGCTGCTCGGTCATCGTGTGCGCAAGGCCGCGCGCAACGGCGCGGCGGTGGTGTCCGTCAACCCGGTCGACTTCGCCGCCACCTATCCCCTGGCCGGACGGCGGATCGCGGCGCCGTCGGCCCTGGTCGGCCGGCTCGCCCGCCTGGCCGGCGCGGTCCTGTCGGCTGCCGGCAAGCCGGCGCCGTCCTGGCTGGCGGCCCTGGCCGGCGGCACACCCGATGCCGACGACCAGGCGCTGGCCGGCGTGCTCGCCGGCCGCCCCGGGGCCGTGGTGATCGTCGGCGACCAGGCCAACCGCAGCGGCCAGGCCGCGGCGCTGCGGGCGCTGGCGCGACTGCTTGCCGATGCCCTGGGCGGCGCCTGCAACGTCATGCCGGCCGGCAGCAACGGCGTCGGACTGGCGCGCAGCGGCGTGCTGCCGGCGGCGGCCGATGGCACCGCAGGCGCCCAGCTCGAGAAGCCGCGCCCGGCCTACGTGCTCTACAACGCCGAACTGCTCGATTTCGCCGAGCCGGCCCGCGCCCGTGCGGCGCTGCGCCAGGCGCGCACCATCGCCTTCTGCGCGCATGCCGGCGAGGCCCTGCGCGAGGTCGCCGAGCTGGTCCTGCCGATCGGCCTGCTGCCCGAGATCGACGCCACCCTCGTCAATGTCGATGGCCTGCACCAGCAAGTGGTGGCCGGCGGCCGGCTGCCGGGCAGCGCGCAGCCCGGCTGGCGCCTGCTGCGCGCCCTGGCCGAGCTGGTCCAGGCCCCGGGCTTCGAGTTCGAGGACCTGGCCGGTCTGCGCGCCACCCTGACGCTGGAGGCCGCAATGCCCGCGGGCGGCGCGGCGGTGACCGCGCCGGCGGCGCCCGCCCCGGGTGGCGAGGGCCTGGAGCGCATCGCGGTGCTGCCCCTGTATCGCGTCGATGCCGTGGTCCGGCGTGCGCCGGCCTTGCAGGCGACGCCGCTGTCCCGTCCGCCGGCGATCGCGCTGGCGCCCGCCGAGGCCGAGCGCCTGGGGCTGGCCGACGGCCAGCCGGCGCTGGCCAGCGCCGGCGGCGCAAGCGTGCAGCTGCCGGTGCGGATCGATCCGGCCCTGCCCGAGGGCGCGGTGGCCGTCGACGCCGGATTCGAGCAGACCGCCGCGCTGCCCGCCGCCGGCCGGCTGCGCATCGAGGGAGTACGGCCGTGATCGAGGCGATCCGAGAGTTCTTCCTGGGCTTCGGGGCGTTCGGCCTGCTGCTGTGGACCCTGGTCAAGATCCTGGCCATCGTCCTGCCGGTGGTGCTCGGCGTCGCCATGTACGTGCTGTTCGAGCGCAAGGTGCTGGGCTGGATGCACGTCCGCCATGGCCCGGTGTACGTGGGCCGGATCTTCGGCATCGGCTGGATCCAGCCGTTCGCCGACGTCGTCAAGCTGCTGCTCAAGGAAGTGGTGCGGCCGACCAACGCGCACGGCTTCCTGTTCTACCTGGCGCCGATCCTGGCGCTGGCGCCGGCGCTCGCCGCCTGGGCGGTGGTGCCGTTCGACGACGGCGTGGTGCTGGCCGACATCAACGCCGGCCTGCTGTACCTGCTGGCGATGACCTCGATGGGCGTGTACGGCATCATCCTGGCCGGCTGGGCGTCGAACTCCAAGTACGCCTTCCTCGGCGCGATGCGTTCGGCCGCCCAGGTGGTCAGCTACGAGATCGCCATGGGCTTCGCCCTGGTCGGCGTGCTGGTCGCCGCCGGTTCGCTCAACCTCAGCACCATCGTCCAGGCCCAGGACGGCCCGGGCGGCGCGCTCAACTGGTTCTGGCTGCCGCTGTTGCCGCTGTTCCTGGTCTATTTCATCTCAGGCGTCGCCGAGACCAACCGCGCGCCGTTCGACGTCGCCGAGGGCGAGTCGGAGATCGTCGCCGGCTTCCATGTCGAATACGCGGGTTCCGCGTTCGCGCTGTTCTTCCTGGCCGAATACGCGAACATGATCCTGATCGCCTTCCTGACCGCCGTGCTGTTTATGGGCGGCTGGTTGTCGCCGTTCCCGGAGAGCGTGCCGGTGCTGGGCGTCGACGGCTGGTGGTGGCTGGCGGTGAAGGCGGTGTTCTTCATGTTCACCTTCCTCTGGCTGCGCGCGACCTTCCCGCGCTACCGCTACGACCAGATCATGCGCCTGGGCTGGAAGGTGTTCATCCCCATCACCATCGTCTGGATCCTGGTCGCCGCGCTGCTGGTGCACTACGGCGTCCTGGTCCAGCAGCAGGCGTAATCGACCATGTCCCGGCTGATCCACTACTTCAAGAGCCTGATGCTGCTGGAGCTGTTCCAGGGCATGGGCCTGACGCTGCGGTACTTCGGCAAGGCCAAGTACACCATGCACTACCCGGAGGAGAAGATCCCCAAGTCGCCGCGCTTCCGCGGCCTGCACGCGCTGCGCCGCTACCCGAACGGCGAGGAGCGCTGCATCGCCTGCAAGCTGTGCGAGGCGGTCTGCCCGGCGCTGGCGATCACCATCGACTCCGAGCAGCGCGCCGACGGCAGCCGCCGCACCACGCGCTACGACATCGACCTGTTCAAGTGCATCTACTGCGGCTTCTGCGAGGAGAGCTGCCCGGTCGACTCGATCGTCGAGACCGACATCCACGAGTACCACTTCGAGAACCGCGGCGAGAACATCGTGACCAAGCCGCAACTGCTGGCGATCGGCGACCGCTTCGAGGCGCAGATCGCCGCCGCGCGCGCGTTCGACGCGCCGTATCGGTGAGGGGGGCGGGATGGCCGTGACCGGGATGCTTGAGGTGTGGGGACCGGGGACCGGGGACCGGGGACCGGGCAGAAGCCTTCAAGGCCATTGTCCGCGTACTTCCCGCCGGCATTCATTCCGGTCCCTGGTCCCCGGTCCCCGGTCCCCGGGCACCGCTCCCACTGCAAAGGACTGACCGTGGACGTGATCGTCAACAACATCGAACTGATCGCCTTCTACCTGTTCGGCGGCGTCTGCGTCGCGGCGGCGCTGGCGGTGATCACCGTGCGCAACGCGGTGCACGCCGCGCTGTTCCTGGTGCTGACCTTCTTCAGCGCCGCCTGCGTCTGGCTGCTGGCGCGCGCCGAGTTCCTGGCGATCGCCCTGGTCCTGGTCTACGTCGGCGCGGTGATGGTGCTGTTCCTGTTCGTGGTGATGATGCTCGACGTGCGCACCGAGCGCACCCGCGAGGGCTTCATCCGCTACCTGCCGGTCGGCATCCTGGTGGCGGTGGCCATGCTGATGCAGATGATCGCCCTGATCGGCGTGCGCCGCCTGGCCGCGCTGCCGCAGCCGGCGCCGGTCCCGGCCGGCCACTCCAACACCGAGGCGGTCGGCATGGCGCTGTTCACCGACTACGTGCTGCCCTTCGAGATCGCCGCGGTGATCCTCACCGTCGCGATCATCGCCGCCATCGCCCTGACCCTGCGCCGTCGGCCGGGCACACGCCACCAGGACCCGTCCGCCCAGGTGCGGGTGCGCCGCGAGGACCGCGTGCGGATCGTCTCCATGCCCGCCGAGCCGCGCCGGGAGGTGTCGCCGTGATCACCCTCAGCCACTTCCTGGTGCTCGGCGCGGTGCTGTTCTGCATCAGCGTCGCCGGCATCTTCATCAACCGCAAGAACGTCATCATCCTGCTGATGGCGATCGAGCTGATGCTGCTGTCGGTGAACTTCAACTTCATCGGCTTCTCGCGGTTCCTGGGCGACATCGACGGCCAGGTCTTCGTGTTCTTCATCCTCACCGTCGCCGCCGCCGAGTCGGTGATCGGCCTGGCCATCCTGGTCGTGCTGTTCCGCAACCGCGCCACCATCAACGTGGCCGAGCTCGACCGGATGAAGGGCTGACCATGGTTCGGAACTTGACGATCGGCGGACTGGCGCAGCGCTGCCCTGTCTGGGCGGGGGACCGGGGACCGGGGACCGGGGACCGGGATGTCCCCGGCATCCGCGTGCTCACGCGCTCCGGGCGCACAGGTATCCCGCTGCGCCGCCTGCACCTGTCCACATCCGCGCCGCACCGCGAGCTTGCCGCGCTTTCCGGTCCCCGGTCCCCGGTCCCCGGTCCCCGCTCCGGCATCCGCGTGCCCACGCGTTCCGGGCGCACGGGATTCCCGCTGCGCCGCCTGTACCCGTCCGCATCCGCGCCGCACCGCGATCTTGCCGCGTTTTCCGGTCCCCGGTCCCCGGTCCCCGGTCCCCGCTCCGGCACCCTTGCCCCGCTCCAGCCTGGAGATTCGGCGTGATCAGCCAGTCCATCCTCCTGACCATCGTCCTGGCGCCCCTGCTCGGCGCCATCGTCGCCGGGCTGTTCGGCCGCCAGGTCGGCCGCGTCGGCGCGCATACCGTGACCATCGCCGGCGTCGCGCTGTCGTGCGCGCTTTCGGGCTGGGTTCTCTACCTGCTGTCCTGGGGCGGCGCCGAGACCTTCAACGAGAACGTCTACACCTGGTTCGAGGTCGGCGGGCTGAGCGCCCACGTCGGCTTCCTGGTCGACCGCCTGACCGCGATGATGATGGTGGTGGTGACCTTCGTGTCCCTGCTGGTGCACGTCTACACGATCGGCTACATGGCCGGCGACCCCGGCTACCAGCGCTTCTTCAGCTACATCTCGCTGTTCACCTTCTCGATGCTCATGCTGGTCATGAGCAACAACTTCCTGCAGCTGTTCTTCGGCTGGGAGGCGGTCGGCCTGGTCTCCTACCTGCTGATCGGCTTCTGGTTCAAGCGGCCGAGCGCGGTGTTCGCGAACCTCAAGGCGTTCCTGGTCAACCGCGTCGGCGACTTCGGCTTCCTGCTCGGCATCGCCTGCGTCGTCTACTTCTTCGGCACCCTCGACTACGCCCAGGTGTTCGCCAACACCGGGCTGATCGAGAACCGCACCATGTCGCCCTGGGGCGAGACGCAGTGGCAGGTGGCGACAGTGATCGGCATCCTGCTGTTCATCGGCGCCATGGGCAAGAGCGCCCAGGTGCCGCTGCACGTGTGGCTGCCCGACTCGATGGAGGGCCCGACCCCGATCTCGGCGCTGATCCACGCCGCGACCATGGTCACCGCCGGCATCTTCATGGTCGCCCGGATGTCGCCGCTGTACGAGCTCAGCGAGGTCGCGCTCAGCACGGTGCTGGTGATCGGCGCCACCACGGCCCTGTTCACCGGCCTGATCGGCATCGTCCAGAACGACATCAAGCGGGTGGTCGCCTACTCGACGCTGTCCCAGCTCGGCTACATGACCGTGGCGCTGGGCGCCTCGGCCTACTCGGCGGCGGTGTTCCACCTGATGACCCACGCCTTCTTCAAGGCCCTGCTGTTCCTGGCCGCCGGCTCGGTGATCATCGCCATGCACCACGAGCAGGACATGCGCCACATGGGCGGCTTGCGCCGGAAGATGCCGGTGACCTGGATCACCATGCTGATCGGCACCCTGGCCCTGGTCGGCACGCCGTTCCTGTCCGGCTTCTACTCCAAGGACGCGATCATCGAGGCGGTCAAGTACGCGGACCGGCCGGGCGCGACCTACGCCTACTGGTGCGTGCTGATCGGCGTGTTCGTGACCGCCTTCTACAGCTTCCGGCTGCTGTACCTGACCTTCCATGGCAAGCCGCGCTACACGGTGCAGGCGGCGACGCACGGCCACGGCCACCACGATGACGGCCATGCGCACGACGACGGCCACGACGACCACGGCCACCACACACCGGGCGTGCTGGCCCACGCGCCGCACGAGACCCCCTGGGTGGTCACCCTGCCGCTGGTGCTGCTGGCCATCCCCTCGATCGCCATCGGCTTCCTGACCGTCGGCTCGATGCTGTTCGGCAACTGGTTCGGCCCGGCCATCCAGGTCGCGCCGGGCAACGACGTGCTGGCCCAGTTCGGCGAGCATTTCCACGGCGCCACCGCGTTCGCCCTGCACGGCTTCGTGACCCCGGCGTTCTGGCTGGCCTTCGCGGGCTTCGCCCTGGCCACCTTCCTGTACCTGTTCCGCCCGGACCTGGCCGCTTCGGCGCGGCGCGGCTTCGGGCCGGTGGTCCGGCTGCTGGAGAACAAGTACTACGTCGACCACCTGTACCAGGCGGTGTTCGCGCGCGGCAGCCTGCTGCTGGGCCGCGCGTTCTGGCGCGGCGGCGACGTGGCGGTGATCGACAACGGCCTGGTCAACGGATCCGCCCGCCTGGTCGGCGCGGTCGCCGCGCAGGTCCGCAGGTTCCAGACCGGCTACCTGTACCACTACGCCTTCGCCATGATCGTCGGGCTGATCGTGCTGCTCGGCGCCTTCGTCCTGTACGGCAACCGATAACGACGACACGACATGAGCTCCTGGCCTCTTCTCAGTCTGCTGATCTGGTTGCCGATCCTGGGCGGCTTCGCCGTCCTTGCGGCCGGCCCGCGCCTGGCGCGCCCGCTGACCCTGCTGATCGCCGCGCTGGTGATGGCGCTGTCGGTGCCGCTGTACCTGGGCTACGACGCCGCCGCCACCGGCATCGACACCATGCAGTTCATCGAGCGCCACGTGTGGATCGCCGCGATCGGCGCCCAGTACGCGCTGGGCGTCGACGGCATCTCGGTGACGCTGATCCTGCTCACCGCCTTCGTCACCGTGCTGGTGGTGCTGGGCGCCTGGCAGTCGATCAAGGATCGCCCGCACCAGTACCTGGCCGCCTTCCTGATCCTGGAAGGTTTCATGATCGGCGTGTTCTGCGCGCTCGACGCCCTGCTGTTCTACGTGTTCTTCGAGGGCATGCTGATCCCGATGTTCATCATCATCGGCATCTGGGGCGGCCCGAACCGCGTCTACGCGACCTTGAAGTTCTTCCTGTACACCTTCCTCGGCTCGGTGTTCATGCTGCTGGCGCTGATCTGGCTGTACCTGCAGGCGGGCACCTTCGACCTGTACGTGCTGTCGCGGCTCTCCGGCATGGACCTGGCCACCCAGAGCTGGCTGTTCTTCGCCTTCCTGGTCGCATTCGCGGTCAAGGTGCCGATGTTCCCGGTGCACACCTGGCTGCCGGACGCCCACGTCGAGGCGCCGACCGGCGGCTCGGTGGTGCTGGCGGCGATCATGCTGAAGATCGGCGGCTACGGCTTCCTGCGCTTCACCCTGCCGATCGTCCCCGACGCCGGGCAGGAGTGGGCGTGGCTGGTGATCGCGCTGAGCCTGGTGGCGGTGGTCTACATCGGCTTCGTCGCCCTGGTCCAGCAGGACATGAAGAAGCTGATCGCCTACTCGTCGATCTCGCACATGGGCTTCGTGACCCTGGGCATCTTCATCGCCTTCACGCTGCTGCGCATCGACGGCAACGAGATGGGCGCCCAGCTCGCGCTGTCCGGCGCCATGGTGCAGATGATCTCGCACGGCTTCATCTCCGGCGCCATGTTCACCTGCGTCGGCGTGCTCTACGACCGCATGCACAGCCGCATGATCGGCGACTACGGCGGCGTCGCCAACGTGATGCCCTGGTTCGCCGCGCTGTTCGTGCTGTTCGCCATGGCCAACAGCGGCCTGCCCGGCACCTCCGGGTTCGTCGGCGAGTTCATGGTGATCCTGGCGGCGTTCCAGGCCAACGTCTGGGTCGCGGCGCTGGCCGCGCTGACCCTGGTGATCGGCGCCGCCTACACGCTGTGGCTGGTGCGCCGGGTGCTGTACGGCGTGGTCGCCAACGACAACGTCCGCGCCCTGACCGACATCAACGGCCGCGAGGCCCTGGTGCTGGGTGCCTTCGCCGCCGCCGTGCTGCTGTTCGGCATCTGGCCGCAGCCGCTGACCGCGCTGATGGAGAACTCCATCGGCCACGTCGCCCAGCTCCTGCTGGCGACCAAGCTCTGAGTCCGACGCGATGATCTTCGCCCACGCCGACCTCGACCTGATCCTGCCCGAGCTGGTGCTGCTCGGCGGCACCCTGCTGCTGCTGATGGTCGACCTGTTCGTCCGCCAGCAGGGCCGCTGGCTCACCCACACGCTGTCGGTGCTGCTGCTGCTGGCCACCGGCGCGGTGGTGATCGCCCAGGGCATGACCCTGGACGCGGTCGCCTGGTCCGGCACCTACCAGCGCGACGTCCTGGCCGCGGTGCTGAAGGTCGCCATCTTCGGCATCAGCGCGCTGTGCCTGGTCTACGCTCGGCCCTACCTGGCCGACCGCGGCCTGTGGGCCGGCGAGTTCTACAGCCTGGTGCTGTTCGCCGCCCTGGGCATGTCGATCCTGGTCTCGGCCGCCAGCCTGATCACCATCTACCTGGGCCTGGAGCTGATGGCCCTGTCGACCTACGCCCTGGTGGCGCTGGACCGCGACAACGGCCGCGCCTCCGAGGCGGCCATGAAGTACTTCGTGCTGGGCGCGCTGGCCTCGGGCATGCTGCTGTACGGCATGTCGATGCTGTACGGCGCCAGCGGCACCCTTGAGCTGCGCGCGATCGCCGCGGCGCTGGGCAGCAACGACGCCAGCAACGCGCTGCTCGCCTTCGGCCTGGCCTTCGTGGTGGTCGGCCTGGCCTTCAAGCTGGGCGCCGCGCCCTTCCATATGTGGCTGCCCGACGTCTATCAGGGCGCGCCCACCGCGGTCACCACCTTCATCGGCTCGGCGCCCAAGCTGGCGGCGTTCGCGATGGCCTACCGGCTGCTGGAGACGGCGCTCGGCGGCCTGTCCGACCAGTGGGGCGACATGCTCAGCCTGCTCGCGGTCGCCTCGCTGGCGGTCGGAAACCTGGCGGCGATCATGCAGAGCAACCTCAAGCGCATGCTCGCGTACTCGACCATCTCGCACGTCGGCTTCCTGCTGCTCGGCCTGGTCCAGGGCACCCCGGCCGGCTACGCCGCGGCGCTGTTCTACGCGATCGTCTACGCGCTGATGTCGGCCGGCGCGTTCGGCATGATCCAGTGGCTGGCCCGGCGCGGCTTCGAGGCCGAGGAGATCTCCGACCTGCGCGGCCTGCACCAGCGGGCGCCCTGGGCGGCCTTCATGATGCTGCTGTTCATGGCCTCGCTGGCCGGCGTGCCGCCGCTGGTCGGCTTCTTCGGCAAGCTGATGGTGCTGAAGGCGGTGATCGACGCCGGTCGCATGTGGCTGGCGGTCAGCGCGGTGGTGTTCGCGGTGATCGGCGCCTGGTACTACCTGCGCGTCATCAAGGTCATGTACTTCGATCCCCCCGAGGGCGCCGACGCCATGCCCTCGCGCGATGCCGGGATCAGCTTCGGGTTGTCGGCCAATGCCCTGGCGCAGCTCGGCCTGGGCCTGTACTGGGGCCCGCTGATCGCCTGGTGCCTGCGCGCCTTCGCCTGAGCCCGACCGGAGAGCGACGATGAACGAGATCCATGTGCCGGTGTCGTTCGGCGAGCTGATCGACAAGATCACCATCCTCGAGATCAAGTCCGAGCGCATCGGGGATCCTGCCAAGCTGGCCAACGTGCGGCGCGAGCTGGACGCGCTGAACGCCACCTGGCAGGCCTGCCCGGCCGCCGCCATCGACATCGCCGCCGCTCGCGCCGAACTGAAGGCGGTGAACGAGCGGTTGTGGGTGATCGAGGACGATATCCGCCTCAAGGAGGCCGACCAGGCCTTCGATGCCGAGTTCGTCCGCCTGGCCCGTTCGGTGTATTTCGAGAACGACGAGCGCGCGCGCATCAAGCGCGAGATCAACACCGCCCTGGGTTCGACCCTGGTCGAGGAGAAGTCGTACAAGGACTACCGCGGCGGGCGTCCGGCGCCCTGAGCGCGATCTGCTCCCCTCTCCGCATGGGAGAGGGGCTGGGGGCGAGGCCCGTGCTGGCCATGACCTGCATCGCTGCCCGACCCGCTTTGCTCCCCTCTCCCTCTGGGAGAGGGGCCGGGGGAGAGGGCCCGCGCTGGCCATGATCTGCATCGCTGCCGGACGCGCTCTGCTCCCCTCTCCCTCTGGGAGAGGGGCCGGGGGAGAGGGCCGGGGCTGGCCATGACCTGCATCGCTGCCGGTCCGGGCTGTCCGGGTTTCCCGGCAACGTGTTGCTGCGTCGCCCGCGTGCGGGAGCCGTCCCTGGCGTTTTCGTCGCACATCCCTGTGCGCCGAGCTACTTTCTCC